>NZ_JANSHJ010000066.1:0-2917 GCF_047502615.1 Synechococcus sp. W60.3
TCTGATTGGAGAAGAATGGCTTCTAGGATACCAAAGACTGGCTTCAACTTTGAAGCCATCGGTAGTGCTAGCTATAAGAGTTTCTCTGTCCTTAGTTTCGTAGGTGATGTGTAGAATGCCTATTGGGCTGTAAGGTCTCCATGGCTCAACCCAAAGTTTTCTATGAGAGTCCCACAGAGGTATTCTGCTGTGAACTGTCCAGTTGCAAGTCAAGGGTAAAATCTGAATACTGCCTAGCCCTAAGTCGTTGTAGATAGCTAAGTTTAGGGCATACTGGTCTGAGTATAAATCTAGACTCATGGAAATAGCTTGCTTCGTTCTATTTCTCCATGCTAGCCAGTGAACAGTATGGTTACTTCCAGAGAACACTCCAGCACTTAAGACTGGTCTAATATATAGGTGGTTGTAAGTATGTTCAAAGTACCTAAAGTATCTCGAGAGGTGAAAACTTTGATGAGAGAATGGAAGAGGAGTGAAAAGTGTGTTCAGTAGCTCGGGAACCATTGCAAAACCTTTGTGTATTGCTGCACTAGCAAGCAGTTCAACTGCAGACCAGTCTTGTACCCAAGCGTCTGCATCAATCCAAATGTAAGCTTCATAGCCTGGAAAGTACTCAGGTAGAAAAGCCCTGGACAGCAGCGCTCTAAGATAGCTGGGGTACCTGTCAGCATCTGACACATCATAGTTCCACTCTGGCTCAACAATGTGGTCGACATATCGACTTATCCATTGCAACTGCTCTGGTGTGCATCCTACATCAAAAAATCCAATATCTACAGATTGGCCCTGTGGCTTTTCTCGAATAGATAGAATAGTTCCCTGAACAAATTCAAAGTACTTGCTGTCGGCACTTGTGACGATGATAGTTGAGTTCATGACTTTTACCTCACCCTCTCTGAGAACTTACTTTTTGCTGGGAAGCTGGAATCTGTTTATGTAACAAAAGGCCCCGATTTGACCTGCTATGATTTCCCTCTGCCAGAGGAGATGGGATTGATCCAGCATTTGGTCAATCTGCTTGCGGTCTTGCTCAGAAGTAAACTCCACGTAAATCACCTTGATGTCTTTGAGCTGCTCTTGCAAGCTGGTCAACACCTCCACCTCCTCTCCACCTGTAGCCACCCTGAGCACATCGATGGGCTCCAAACCCAACTCCTTGAGGGCTGCCCTGGCTTCCCGGAAAGGGAGCACCTGCTCCACTCCCCACTTCGCTTGAGGATCTTCCGGCCAGAGCCGACAAGTTCTGCAGCTATTCTGCCCCGCCAGCCCCACTGGATGCACAAAGCAGTTGCCCAGGCCAAGAGCATTCTGCTGCAGCAGGTGCAAGGCCAAGGGATCCACCTCAAAACAATGAATGGCCGCCTCAGGGCAGAAACCCCGAAAACAAACGCTACCAAGGCCTACCCCAGCTCCGATGTCGATAACCGTCTGCACCTGACTAGACAGAAACACAGGAAAGTTAAGGTACGTCCTCTTGTAAAAAACGGTGTCTGGGTAGAGCTTTACCATAAGCCTGAGTTTGCCAAAGTCAAAGCCAGTCAACACTGCTGCTTCCGTTAACTTACTGGCATTGGCCAAAAGAAGTTGGTGGTCCTCTGCCAAGACAAAAGCAAAGTTAGCCCTCACAGGCCGCCCCAGCCGCTGCAAGTCTCCCACCGCGCACACCACCGCATCAAAGCTGGGCCAACTGGCTGGCTCCCCTCTCACCTCATGAACTCGCTCGGGCACTCCCTTCTGCTGCAGCAGGGCACAGGGATCCCCAAACCCCTCTTCCACGTACAGCTCCAGCCGCGGCAGGTCCAGCAAGTCTGCTGCTATCACTTCCGGACAGCCGCAACTATAGCCAATAAGGATTTGAGGGGTGGCTGGAGAGATACTGAATACCGAGTTTGAAGAGGACATCTGTGTTGATTCTGGACAATGTCCTGATTCAAAGGCCTACAGCCTGCTTTCGGGAACGGACGCTATCTTACTGGCTAGCGTCTCATTGTTGTTTGAATTGACCATCAACTGCCTCCCAAACCCTCTGCGCCGCTCAACCCTCATCCCCTGCCCCTCTCCCAGAGGGAGAAGGGAGTAGCAAGGATAAGGGCAACCTAAACCAAATCCGCTGCCACCCGGTGGGCGCAGGCAAAGCCGGAGAAGGCAACGGCATTGAGCCCTTGGCCGGGGAAGGTGCTATCCCCCACGCAGTACAAGTTGGGGATGGCGGTGCGATTGAAAGGCATGCCCAGCAAGCCCCAGGGATCCCGGCTGGGGATAGGCCCATAGGTGCCGTTGCTGCGGCTCAAGAAGCGGCGGTGGGTGCGGGGGGTGCCTATCTCCTTCAGTTCAATGTGGGATCCCAGTTGAGGCCAAAGGGCCTCCAGGCGGCGGATAAGCCGGTCGGCGGCTTGCTGTTTCTGGGTCTGGTACTGGCTTGGGCTTAACCCTTGCCAGGTGGATATCCAACTGGGGGTAAAGGCATGAACAATGTGGCGGCCCGGGGGAGCCAGGTCGGGATCCAACAGGGTGGGGACGGAGACGAAAAGGGTGCCCTGCTCAGCCTCCATCTGATCCCAGTCTTCCAGGAGAATGTGGTGACAATAGCGTTCGCCGGCCAGGGCCTCGGCCCGCACCCCCAGGTGCAAGCTTAAAAAGCTAGGGGATTGCTGGTAGCGTTTTTGCCACTGCCGCTCCGCCCTGGGCAGGGATCCCGGCCATAGGCGCTCAAAGGTGTCCCAGCGGGTGGCATTGGAGATGATTGTGCGGGCAAAGAGCTTTTCCCCGCTGGCCAGTTCTACGCCCACCGCCCGACCTCTTTCTTCCAGGATCCGCCGCACGGGTGCTTTGTAGCGGATCTGCCCGCCATGGGCCTCTAGTCCCTGGGCCAGCTTTTGGGCGATCTGCCCCACCCCCCCTTTGGGATAGTTGCCAC
>NZ_JANSHJ010000067.1:0-2872 GCF_047502615.1 Synechococcus sp. W60.3
TCGCTTCACCGCTGAGCAGTAATGCTCAGCAGTGTTCAGCGTAAATGTATCAGGTCACTGCTTGCGCTGAATCCAATAGGTGGTAAATAGCTCGCCACTGGCCTGTTTCTGGATTTTGCCCCCCAAGTCGGCGATGCGCCGCTCCCACTCCTGTAGGGGCGTGAGAATCGGCTCGCTGCCTTTGAAGAGCTCAATCAACCCCCACTGTTCGGCCCACACCGACTCAGGATTGACCACTTCGATAATCACTGGCGCAGCCGGACGCAACACCCGCCTCAGTTCTGCCCAAACCGCGTCAAAGTAGTCTATCGGGTAGTAGTACAAAAATCCTGTAGCAATGGCCAGATCGAACTGCTCTGGCCCGTAGTTTTCCAGGTGATGGGCGGATCCCTGCTGCATCGACTTGAACAGCTTGGAGTTAAGCTGCGGTGCCCGCGAGCGCACAAAGCGCACGATCCCCCCGCTCAGCTCATGGCCGTAAAAGTAGGCCTGCCAATCGTTCCAGGGATAGGTCAGGAAACTCACTCCACAGCCCAGATCCAAGCAGGCTTCCCGCTTTTTGGGGGCGCGCAATTGCCAAAAGGGGATCCCCAGGCGTTCCTGGAGGTGATCCCGCTTTTGGGCTTGCCAAAAGGGCAACTGTTCCAGGTCGGGGGGAAGCTGCCAACTGGCCCGACCCAACTGCACCTCCAGCTCCCGGTTGAAGCGGGCGGCTACGGCGGCAAGATAGGGATCCCAGCGTTCCCCGCTTTGCGGTAGCTCCATCTTTGGCCGGCTCTGTTGTGGAGGCTTGGGCGCTTAACTGGCCTTTAACCTAGACTACCAGGAGGCCCGGCCCATAGGCCCCCGGCTGCAGGGATCCATTGACCCAACTGTAGCTGCCGAGGATGGTGCCGGCGGGGACTTGAGCTTGGGAGCCCAAGCGCGTGTAAGCGCCGATGTAGCAGGGCGCGTGCAATTGAACGTCAGGGTGGATCTCGGCGGTCTTGTGAACCCATACCCCTGGCGCCCGTTCTTCCACATCCTCGAGAGGGAAATCCCTCATCCGGCTCAGGAGAATGTCCAGTTGGCCGTGGTAGTAGCTGGCCGGCGTGCCCAGATCCCGCCAGTAGCCAGTGTGCAGGTAGGCTTGCAGCCGTCGCCCCTGCCGCAGCAAGTCGGGGAAGATACGCTGCTCGAAGCTGAGGGGATCCCCGCTGGGGTAGTCTTTGAAAATAGCCGGATCGAGGACATAGGTACCAGCGTTGATGGTGTTGGTGGTGAGGGTGAGGGCTTCGGCAGCAGTGGGCTTTTCCCGAAAGGATTGGATCCGGCCCCCTTCCCCTACCTCCACCAGGCCGTAGGCGGTGACGTCCTCCACCTGGGCGAGGGTGAGGGTGGCGACGGCCCCGCTCTGCAGGTGGCAGTGTATCAAATCTAATAAATCCAGATCGGTGAGGATATCGGCATTGAAGACCACTAAGGGATCCCCGCTGAAGTAGGGTTGGGCCAGCACCAAAGCTCCCGCTGTATCTAGCGGCGTCTCCTCGACGACGTAGCGGAGCTTTACCCCCCAAGCAGTGCCATCTCCCAGAGCCGCCTCGATCTGTCTGCCCAGATACCCCACGCTGAGCAAAATGTCCGTCAGGCCGGCCCGGCGGCAGCGCCCGATCAGCCAGTGTAAAAAAGGCACCTCTAGCAACGGCAGCAGAGGCTTCGGTTGCCACAAGGTCAGCGGCCGTAAGCGAGTTCCTTGCCCCCCTGCCAAAATCACCGCCTGCATAGCTATCCCCAACCCTACTTCTTCCCCGCATAGTAAGGAAAAAGAGCTCGGCCCGCCAGAGTCAATTCGCTGAGGGGGAGATGGCCGCTCAGGTGCAGATGGGGGGCAAACGGGCAGCCGGTTCCGCCCCGCTAAAACCGCCTGCCGCGCTTGGCGTGTCCCTGCCATAGGCCGGTGAAGAGAAAGGGGCCGCAAGGGATCGCCTCCAACCTCCCCTAGCGGGCATTGGCGTTTTTACGGTGCTCTACCTGCTGCAATCTTCACCGACTGCCCCGACGTCTGGGGATCCCGGCAGGCGGCCAGGATGGCCTGGGCGGCCAGGTGGCCGGAGAGGGTAGCCCCTTCCATGCTGTCGATATAGTCTTGGGCGGTGTAGCTGCCGGCAAAGAAGAAGTTGGGCACGGGGGTCTTCTGGTGCGGGCGATAGGGATCCATGCCTGGCGCTTCTCGGTAGAGGGAGTGGGCCAGCTTGACGACGCTGTACCAGGTCATGTTCAGTTGCCGCGACGAAGGAAACAGCTCGTGCACTTGGCGCAGCACGTGCCGGGCAATTTGTTCGTTGGACATGGAGATGAAGGGATCCCCCGGCGTGAGCACACACTGCAGCAGGGATCCCTGGCCGGGTTTGTAGTAGTCGGCGGGGCTGGTGAGAGCCAGATCGGCAAAGCAGGAGAAATCGGCATCGGGGGTGTAGAGGAGGTTGTCGATGCCAACTGGCTGCGGGTGGTCAGCGGCGCGTTTGGCCCGGCCCTTCAGCTCCGTCACCCAGCCGTCGAAGCGCAATTGCACCGTTGCCACGGGTACGGATTCCAGCTTGTAGAGGTTGTCGAACTGGGGCCACTGCCGCCACACCTGGGGGATCAGCCGTTTCGCCCCTTCCACGGCTGTTGCACACACGTACACATCCGCTTCCACCCGCTGGCCATTGGCCAAGACCAGACCGGTTACTGCGTAGGGAGGAGAGTTGCTGACTTCAATGCGGCTGACCCCTCTGCGGGTGTAAACCTGGCCGCCGCGGGCTTGCAGGTAGCGGACGATGGGCTGGGTGAGGTAGTTGTCCGGGGATCCCTTGAGGAAATTGAGCTTGGAGGCCTCTGTTTTGCTGGCAAA
>NZ_JANSHJ010000021.1:0-46810 GCF_047502615.1 Synechococcus sp. W60.3
AGCGGGGCTTCCAGGACTACGTCCCGCTAGCGCGAACGGCGGATTAGCTAAAGCCCGCATGGGCGGGCATTGAACCCAAAGCAAGGCCGCACAGAGAAATTGCAGCAGGCCAGGAACTTTTCACCCATCCCAGCAGCCGGGATCCCCCTCAAAACGAAGAGCGAGATTCCACCCCACCGAGGCAAAGGGGATCCCTTGCTTGCTCTTGAGCTGGCTCCACCTGCAGGGATCCACTCTTGAGCAACTGCTCAGCCAAACGGTGGTGGAGGGCGTGGCCCGCCTTGTAGGCCACAATGTGCCCCTGCAAGCGGCAGCCCAACAAGCTGAGATCTCCTAGTAAATCTATCAGCTTATGGCGCACCGGCTCATCCGGGAAGCGCAACGGCCCCAACCACTCGGTTTTGCTGCAGACGATAGCATTTTCCAAGCTGCCCCCCTGAATCAGCCCCTGTTGGCGGGCCAGCTCCGCATCCTGTTGGCGGGCGAAGGTGCGGGCCGGGGCAATGGATTGGACAAAGTCCGCCCTGTTCTCCCGCCAGCTCAGCCACTGTTGGCCGATAGGGCAGTCGGCAAAATCGATGCCATAGGTAAAGCGAAACCCGGGGTAGGGCACGGCGCTGACAAAGGCTTCCCCTGCCCAGACCGTGACCGGCTCCTGGATCACCCCCAGCAGGGCCGGCTGCTCCTGGGCCAGGATCCCGGCTTGGGCAACGGCCTCCACAAAGGGCAGGGCGGAGCCATCCAGAATCGGCAGCTCCGGCCCCTCCACCTCGATGCGGCAGTTGTCGATGCCCAGCACGTAAAGAGCGGCCAACAAGTGTTCCACCGTCTGCACCTGGACAGGGGGGGATCCCTGCTGTAGACGGGTGCAGAGAGCGGCAGGGGCCAGGGATCCCAACCGAGCGGGGATGGGAGGGGAGCCCGGCTGATCCACCCGCACAAAGACTCGACCGCTGCTGGCAGGGGCCGGATGCAGGCTACAGCGAACCGGCAGGCCGGTGTGCAGGCCCACCCCCTCTAGGGAAATAGAGCTGGCCAAGGTGTGTTGTTGTTCTCTCATAGGTCTCTATGGCCAACGCTCTTGGCCCCGGTCGAAAACGCGATAGTAGAGTTCCCGATAGCCAACGCGCAGGCTGCTGCTGGCGTCTGCCAATTTGCCTTTGCGACTGCCGTAGGCGCTGAACACCTCGTAAGTATCTCCCTCAAAGAAAAACGAGGAGACATCGGAAACCTCTTCCCCCCCCAACAACTGCCAACGCCCCCCCCGAAATCGCAGCCGGTAGTGGGCCCTGTCCAAGCTACCGGAGGGGCGGTCGATGGCGGCGTCGATGCGGCCCTCGTACTCCGGCGGCTCGGCTCCTGCTATGGGTCGAACCTCGACGGAGATATCGCGGTAACGGCAGTTGGGGCGGCTGCACAGGCGGATCGAGCGCATGGCCTCGGCAATGGCTTCCAGCCGCTGTCGCGCCTCGGCCAGAGAAAAGTGCTCCGCACCGCTATCGCGAACGAGCTGGGGCGACACCTGAGTCGGCTCTGCTGCTGGGGAGAGCGACGAATGGGCAGCCAAGGCTGGGGATCCCCAGCAGCACCCCAGCAGCAATAGGCACATCCAACTCAGCCAACGGCGGTAGGCGGATCCCATCGGCGCAATCTATGACAAGATCTAACTCCTCTACTTTAGGGGATCCCTATCTGCGATTTCTGAGCAATGCCGGCATCGTCCAACTGGGCTCAGGAGCGATTGGCGCAGGTACGCCTTGTGTTAGTGCGGCCGGCAGGGCCGCGCAATCTCGGGGCCATTGCCCGCGTGATGAAAAACATGGGCCTGCGGCAGTGGGTGTTGGTGGATCCCCAATGCGATCCCCTCGACGCAGAAGCAGTCACCATGGCCGTGCATGCGACGGACTTGCTCCGCCAAGCCCGGCAGGTGCCAACCTTAGCCGAGGCCCTTCAGGGATGTGTGCAGGTATTCGGGACAGCAGGCCGCCGCGAGCCCTACCCGCCCGAATGGCAAATTCAGTCTCCCCGCCAGGCTTTCCCGGAGCTGCTGGCTGCCGGCCCTGCCGCTCTGGTGTTTGGCCCTGAAGATCGGGGCTTGAGCAACGAAGAGCTGGCCCTCTGCCATCGCCAGATCCAGATCCCCACCGATCCGGCCTACCCTTCCCTGAACTTGGCCCAGGCAGTGGGCATCTGTTGCTACGAGCTGCGCACCCTCCTCTGCCAGAATCTTCCCCCGCCAGTGACCAGCTCTGGGATCTCAAAGCCGGCTCCCTTCGAGCTGCTGGAGGGTTTTTTCGGCCACCTGGAGGCGCTGTTGCTGCAAATTGGCTACCTGCACCCCCACACCGCTCGCCGCAAGATGCTCAAGCTGCGCGCCCTCTTTCACCGCGCCGGCCTGACCGTGTCCGAGGTGGCCCTGTTACGCGGGATCCTGCGACAACTCCAGTGGAGCCAAAAATCTTCTCCTCGAGAACCCCCAAAAAAAGAGGATCCTCATCCTGCTGAGAGTGGATCCTAGCTGCCGCGGCCTCTGGCCGGCTGCCTCTGAAAACAAACCTCTGGGAACTGAGACAAGGGAATCCAGCTAGGTCTGGATGGTCTCCCTGCGGCAAACTTGATTTGACGGAGAGGGTGGGATTCGAACCCACGGTGGCTTGCGCCACGACAGTTTTCAAGACTGCTTCCTTAAACCACTCGGACACCTCTCCAGAACCTATCTTAGGCTGTGCAGTTGCCGCTTGTGCAGCTCGAGGGGTCCTGCTATCCCTGCTAACGGGTTGTGGGGAGGAATGGGGATCCGCTATAACCCACTGAGGGATCCCTGGCTATGCGATGAGAGGACATTTTTGCCCAGGTCAGGTGCAACTTCTGGCTTGGCTGTCGCTAGCGTTGTTGGCTGCCTGTCGCCCTTGGCCAGACGCATCTCCTTCCGAAGCTGCCCCCCCGGATCCGGTGCTGCGCCACATCGGCGAAGATGGCACCCATTTTGAGGCTTCCGTGGGCGATACCCGCGCTCTCCCTCCCCACTTCCCGCACCAGTTGCGCTTGCCCGACGCCACCGTCATCTCTTCGGGGCAAATTTGGGATCAGGAAGGAGGGCTTGCCTCCCTGATTTTGCAGACCTCTCAACCTCTCTCGGAGATCGCCGCCTACTACCGCCGCACCCTCTGGGGCCGGGGCTGGGATCTCCTCTCCGATCTCGAGCAGGCCGGCGGCATCCGCACGCTGGTGTTCGAGTCTCCCCCTCGCCCCGACAGGCCGCCCCAGCAGGCGGTCATCCAAGTGGGATCCCCCCGCCGCGGGCCGGATCAGGTGGAGTATCGCGATATCCTGATTTTGCTGAGTACCGTCGTCCCTGGCGGCGAAGCGCAGCCTGCCGCTGCAGCCGCTCCCTAGAGCATGCCCGTCTATACTCAAGCGATTGAAATTGCCGCTGGCGTGGCCCAGGTGGAGCGCTGTCTAATCGATCCAGCGCTGATGCGGCGCTGGCTCAACCCCCTGTTGGGCTGTGAGGCGCTGGGATCCCCCACTGGGCAACTGGGCAGCCGCTACCGCTTTTTCCTGCGCCTGCCGCTGGTTTCCCCCAGCCTAGACTGCGTGATCGCCGAGCGGGCCGAGGGCCTGGTGCAGTGGCAGTTTGAGGGTTTTTTTCAGGGCACCGACCGCTGGGAATGTTGCCCCCAGCCGCTGGGAACGCTATTGGTAAACCGCTTTGAGTTTTGCATCCCCAACCCTTGGGTGGCGGCAGGGTTCTATCTGGTGGCAGCGGAGCTGACCCGGCACGACATGCGGGCACAACTGCGACGGCTAAAGGCAGTGGCCGAGGCTTTGGGTTAGGCTGGTGGCAGGTAGTAAAGAAACGTAAAAAATGGCAATGACCAGCAACAGCAGCCTGTTCAACCGTCGCTTTTTCGACAACTTCATCCCCCAGCCGGCCAACAGCCCTCTGCAGATTGGCGAGCTGGCCCCTGACTTTGAGCTGCCCAATGTGCACGGGGATCCCGTGCGCCTGTCGGACTACCGCGGCCAAAAGCCGGTGGTTCTGGCCTTTACCCGCATCTTTACAGAAAAGCTCTTCTGCCCCTTCTGCTACCCCCACATCCAGGAGCTGAAGGCCCGCTACGAGGAGATCCGGGCTCTGGGAGCAGAGCTGCTGATGGTTACCAGCACCGACCCGGTGCAAAGCCAACAGATCCAAGCCGACCTGGAACTGCCCTATCCGCTGCTGGTGGATCCGGAGTGCAAAACCTTTCGGCTCTACGGCGTCGGCCAAGCCCTGGGGGCGCCCCTGCCAGGCCAGTTCATCGTGGATCGCGAAGGGAGGCTGCGCTATAAGCACCTCTTCTCCTTTGCCGAGCCCAACGCCAGCACCGACGAGGTGCTGCGGGTCTTGCGAGAAGGGCTAGCCAGCGGCTGGGATGGAACCCGCCGGGTGGCTCCCGTGCCCTTTTTCTAAGCCTTCCTAGGCAAGCCCGGAAGAGGAGAGGAAAGAGGTGGTCTTTGCGCGGCTGGCCCAGAATAGCGCCCGTCAGGCGGAGATCCTAGAAGTAGTCCTGCGCCACGGCTGGGACTACATGCGGCGCTTGCTCTCTTTGGGCAAGGCGGAAGAGCCGCAACTGCCACCACCCCTGGTGCTGCGCAACATCCTGGTGGATCTGGGGCCGGTCTATGTGAAGCTGGGCCAGTTGCTGAGCACCCGCCCCGACCTGCTGCCGCGGGAGTATATCGAGGCCCTCAGCACCCTGCAGAGCAATGTGCCCCCCGTGCCCTGGAACGCGGTGGAGATCCTGCTGCGCCAGCAGTTGCGAAAGCCGCTGGAACAGGTATTCAGCAGCCTCGACACGGAAGCGGTGGCGGCGGGATCCATTGCCCAGGTCCATCGCGCCCATCTCGTCAGCGGCGAAGCGGTGGCCCTCAAGATCCAGCGGCCCGGCGTGGAGGCAATAGTAGAGCGGGATACAAGGCTCATCCGCAGCATTGCTGAATTGGTGGCGCAAACAGAATTTGGCCGGCTGGCAGACGTGGTGGTCTTGGCGGATGAGTTTTGCCGGGCCATTCAGGCGGAGCTGGACTTTACCCAGGAAGCCCGCCACACGGAGCAGCTGCGGCAACGCCTGCAGGCTGGCCGTTGGTTTGATCCCAACCAACTGGTGGTGCCGCGCGTCTATTGGGCTCTTACCACCCCCAAGGTGCTGACCCTGGAGTGGATCGAAGGAAAGCCACTCCTGGAGGCGGATCGCAGCGACGCCGAGCCGCAGCAGCTTGCCCGCCTGCTCACCCGCGCCTTTTTCCAGCAGATCTGCATCGACGGCTACTTCCACGCCGATCCCCACCCCGGCAACTTGTTCTATTTGGGATCCGGTCGCGTAGCCCTCTTGGACTGCGGCATGATTGGGCGGCTGGATCCGCGCACGCAGCAGATTGTGCTGGAGCTGATTTTGGCCATCGTCAGCCTGGATGCCCAGCGCTGTGCCGAACTCACCCTGGAGCTGGCCCTGCCGGAAAGCCCCAGGGGCCGCTTGCGGGATCCCGCCGTCAGCCTGGCCCAGTTGCAGCGGGAATACGAGCGTCTTTTGCGGCAGTACTACACCCTAACTGTGGCCGAGCTGGATTTTAGCCAGCTTTTCTCCGAGATCCTGCAAGCAGCGCGGCGCAACCAGATCCGCATCCCCGGCAACCTGGGGCTGTGCGCCAAGGCCCTGGCCAATCTGGAAGGGATCGCCCGCCAGCTCACCCCAGACTACAATCTGCCGGAGCAAATTCGCCCCCTGATGGCGGACGTGTTTCGGCAGCAGTTGCTGGGGGAAGCTCCCCTACCCTCGCTGCTGCGCACAGCCTTGGACCTGAAAAACCTCTCGCTGCAGTCGCCGCGGCAATTGGAAGTGCTGCTTAGCCGCATCACCTCGGAAACCCAACGCTGGAACCTCACCATCCAAGAGCTGGAAGACCTCCGCATCAGCCTGGATCAGTCGGCCAACCGCCTCTCCTACAGCATCCTGGTCGGATCCCTGATTATCGGCGCCGCCATCATCTCGGCGCAAACCCAGCGCTTCCAGGTCTTCTGGCTGAGCGAGCTGCTTTTTGGCGCCGCCAGCCTCTTGGGACTGTGGCTCATCCTCAGCATCCTCCGCTCCGGTCGCCTGCGCAATTAGCCCCTAGCTCGGACTTGCCAGGGATCCCGATCCTAGCCATGTTGCCAAAAGCACATAAAAACGGTATCAACGCTTCTGCGAGCGCCTCGCCAAAACCCGCAAAAGCCGATTTTTTCGTTGACCCGCTCGATGCCTTGCGCCACAAGGCTTTCAGGCCTCTCACCCCTCCTCTGCAAGGCCTTTTTTTGCCCTCTTCGACCGACCCCCTCGCAAATAGGCCTTGCATTCCTTGCCCCGCTTGGGTTTAATAAGGGTAGAGTTCCCCCTTCGGGGGGATCCCTAGAAATTGGAAACATTGTACCTTTGGTATCGTAAGCGTACGGCTGACTGCGTTCCCCCTTCGGGGGGATCCCTAGAAATTGGAAACTTCAGGCGAAACTGAACGGGGCAGCCCACGAACACTTTCAGGTTCCCCCTTCGGGAGGATCCCTAGAAATTGGAAACAAAAGAAAACCTGCTACCCAGTGAGTAGCGGGTTAGTGGCTCTCCCTTCAGGGAATCTCCAGAAATTAGGAAGGCGGCTAAGGAACTCCGAGTAGATCTCGGTATAGGCCTTGACCCACTCGGGATCGGGCTGGATGAGGCGTTCCACCTGCACCAGCCGATCGGCAGCCTGCTGCACCGAGCAGCACCAATAGGCCGAGGCGGCCAGGACAGCTGCCCCTACGGCGGCCTCGGGGTGCTTGACCACTGCTAAGGGGCGGGCAAGGAGGCTGGCGCGCAGGCGCAGCCACAGAGGGCTTTTGCAGCCGCCGCCGGTGGTCAACAGCGTTCCCTCTATGGGGATCCCGTGGGCGGCCAAGGTCTCCAGCCCCAGCCGCTCCACCATTGCCACCCCTTCCAAGAGAGCTGCATAGAAGCGAGGGGATCCCACTTCCGCCTGGGGCAAGAAGCCGGCAAATTCACTATCCAGGATGGGAAAACGCTCGCCGGGTCGGCAGAGGGGATAGCTGACCAAGCCCGTGGGCAGATGGGCTTCCGCCTGCCGATCCAGGGCAGCAAAGTTGCCGCCGGGGAAGAAGTGGGGCAAGACCCCGCCGCCGCAGAAGGAGGCTGCTCCTGGCCACCAACTGGTTCGGTCGGGGTGCAGATGGGAGTAGAGGCTTTGCGTTTGCACGGGATAGGACTCCGTCCCGCTCACGCGAACAGCACTGTTGGCCTTGAAGATGAGGGTTGTGCCCAGGCTGGTGGCAACCTGCCCCAAGCGAGTAGCCCCTGCGGCCAACTGTCCGGCGCAGCCATCGGTGATCCCGGCAGCAATCAGCACCTCTGGCCCCAGCTCCCACTCCGCCCGCACCGTTCCCAGAACCGTTCCTGGCGCCACCACCTCAGGAAAGCGCTTGGGGTCGAGGCCATGGCGAGACAGCCACTCCCGCGGCCACGTGTAGGTTTCCAGGTCGAAGCCGCTTTTTAGGGCATGGGTGTGATCGGTTACCCGCCGGCGGCCTCCCAGTTGGCTCAGGAGAAAGTCCGCCGGGTGGGCCAGGTAGCTGTCCCGGTATTGATCAGGATGGGCTTCTGCCCACCACAGCCAGCGGCTGAGCCCCCAACTGGCCGGGATCCCCAAGCGCCGGGCCTGGGCCTGTCCCCGCAGGTCGGAATACAGCCAGGCCTGATCCAGCGGCATGCCCCGCCCGTCTACCGGCAAAACCGTGCCAGAGGTGCTACAGGCACTGAGGGCAACGATGGCGTAGCGATCCCCCAGTTGGGTCTTCAGGTGTGCCAGCAGCGTCTTCAGGGTGCGCAGCCAGCGGCCCGGGTTGGTTTCCGGTGGATCCCAGGAGCGCTCGCTTTTGCCCACTATCTCGCCTGCCTCCGAGAGGGCCACCACCCGCATCCCCGAAGTACCCAGGTCGATCCCAAGAAACACAGGGTTCATAAGGACTTGCTAGCAGAGTAAACTACCCGGCTCCGACCGCCCCCCTTCCCCCCAACCCCCCGTATACGGGAGGCGGGGGGATTGAGGGGGGTACGGTGCGGGGCTGCTGCGGTTTCTAGCTGAACTAGCGCGAAGAGCTTCCCTCAAATGGGTAAAAATCTCGGCTGCTGAGGGCCAAGGCCTCTTGGATATCCAGATCCAAATTCTTCACCGACTCCAGCACCGAGCGCGTAATCAGCTTGCCCGCTTGCACCAAAACGGCGCCAGTTACTGGGTGCAAAAGGGGCTGCTCCGCCCGCCGCCCAATCAACACCTCGATATCCTTAAAAGCGTTGATGTACATCCCCACCGGCAACTCCACCACCACCCCTTCCCCCAGAACCCGCGCTTGACAAGCTAGGCGGGAATTGGTCTTACGAGTGGTGATCACCTCCAAGGTGCGCTGCTCCCGGGGGGTCATGGCCGAGAGCGATTCCATCCCCTCTTTTACATACACATGACAGGTGGCGCAGAGGCCGCGCCCGCCGCACTCTTTCAAGACATTCAGCTCTTCCCGCAACAGCACCGAGAGCAAGTTGCTGTTGGTGGCCACTTCCGACACCTGAGCAATGGGATCCAACCGCACCCGCTTGACCATTGTCTCTCCTTCGTTGTTACATCCCTTAACGTTAGCTTGTCCTGGCAAGGGATCCTAGTCACACCTATACTGTATTATTTTTTACTCGCCCTGGGATTGGGAAGGAGCGGGCTGGGCAGGCTAAAGTAGATCCTGTCCTTGTTTGCGTAGCCGTCGAGCTTTTCCAAGGTTTTGGCGGCATGAGCTCTCCGCCCATCGAGTGGTATCCCGGCCATGTGGCCAAGGCCATTGGCCAGTTGCGGGAACAATTGCGGCTGGTGGACGTGGCAATTGAAGTGGTGGACGCGCGGATCCCGCTGGCCAGCCGTCACCCTGAGCTGGACAAGTGGCTGGGGGAAAAACCTCGCCTCTTGGCGCTTAACCGAGCCGATTCCATTGCGGCAAGGGATCTCAAAGCGTGGCAGGAGCATTTTTCGCAGCAAGGGATCCCGGTCTATCCCACCAACGGCCAATCGGGAGAAGGGGTGCCCCGCCTCAAGCAAGCCATCTTACAGATGGGGCAAGCGGTAAACGAGCGGCGGCAACGGCGGGGCATGCGGCCGCGGGCTGTCCGGGCCGTGGTGGTGGGCTTTCCCAATGTGGGCAAGTCTGCCTTGTTGAATCGACTTTTGGGACGGCGAGCCGTCGAGAGCGCCGCGCGCCCTGGGGTAACCCGGCAACTGCAGTGGGTACGGCTGGGAGGGGAGTTGGACTTGCTGGACTCGCCGGGCATCCTCCCGCCTTCGCTGCCGGATCAACAAGCAGCCTCCCTGCTGGCCATCTGTGATGACATCGGCGCCGCAGCCTACGATCCTGAGCAGGTGGCCGCCTACTTCGTGGATCAACTGCTGCAGGTGCAGCCCCAGGCCCAAGCCCTGCTGCAACAGCGCTACGGCTGGCCCGACCCGATCCCCCCTGGCAGCGTGGCAGTGCAAGATCTCGCAGAGCGGCGGTATCGAGGGGATGCCGAACGAGCGGCAAGGCAAATTCTCAACGACTATCGCAAGGGATGGCTAGGGCCTCTAGCTTTGCAACTCCCCCTAGCTGCTAGCCCTCCAGCAAGAGGCTAGTCCACTAGATTTTGGTATATCTTGCTCCGGAATGCTGCAAAGTGAGGGATAGGATAGGCGCAGAGCGTTAAGCTTTTCCCTGCACTTAGGGGCAGGTTTATTGCGCAGCTTTTTTCTTCAACCTGCCTGCAGGCGGCTTGAATCAAGGATAAGCTGTAAGGAACTCCAGTGATCGATACTAGAGGTAGCAGTTAAACCATCCTTTTTGCGGACTCCCATGGGTCAGCCTGCTGTTGCCACCAGCTTAGAAGGAGGCTTTGACCTAAATAGCCTGGATTTTGAGGTGCCGGGATGGCTGCGGGCTTTGCTTTCAGGCGCTGAAGATCTCGGCGATGGGCTGCGATCCTACACGGCGGAAGAGGCAGATTTGCTGCGCCGGGCCTTCGAGTTTGCCTACTGTTTGCACAAGGGCCAAAAGCGGAAATCAGGGGATCCCTACATCGCCCATCCGGTGGCCGTGGCCAGCCTGTTGCGGGAGTTGGGGGGTGACGCCGTTACCGTAGCTGCTGGCCTTCTGCACGATGTTGTCGAAGATACGGAAGTTACCCTGGAGGCCCTAGAGGCCGAATTTGGCCCTGAGGTTCGCCTGCTGGTGGAGGGGGTAACCAAGCTTTCTCAGTTTAATTTCTCCAGCAAAACGGAGCAGCAAGCAGAAAACTTCCGCCGCATGTTTGTGGCCATGGCCAAGGATATCCGGGTCATTGTGGTCAAGTTGGCGGATCGCTTGCACAACATGCGCACGCTGCAATATCTGCCCCCCCACAAGCAAAAACAGATTGCAGCCGAAACTATGGAGATCTTCGCCCCCTTGGCCAACCGGCTGGGGATCTGGCATTTCAAGTGGGAACTGGAAGACTTGGCCTTTAAGTACCTGGACTACGAAGCCTATCGCCAGATTCAAGAGCTGGTCAACGCCAAGCGTAGCGAGCGAGAGGCAGAGATCCAAGCGTTTATTGAAGAGCTGCGGAAGCACCTCATTCAAGGGGGGCTAGAGCACTTTGAGATTAGCGGGCGGCCCAAGCACCTGTACGGCATCTACCGCAAGATGCAGCAGCAGCGCAAAGAATTTCACGAGATCTACGATCTCCTGGCCGTGCGGGTTATCGTGCAAACCGTGAGCGAATGCTACCGGGTGCTGGCGGTCGTTCACAACTGTTTTCGCCCCATTCCGGGTCGTTTCAAAGACTACATTGGCTTGCCCAAGGCCAACCGCTACCAATCTTTGCATACGGCTGTGATCGGCCTACAGGGCCGACCGGTGGAGGTGCAGATCCGCACCGAAGAGATGCACCGCGTGGCCGAATACGGCATTGCCGCCCACTGGAAGTACAAAGAAGCCGGCAGCACCCCCGTAAAGCCCGAGGAAGAGCGCTTTACCTGGCTGCGGCAACTGTTGGAGTGGCAAAACGACCTCAAGGACGACAAAGAATACCTGGACACCATTCGCGAGAACCTATTTGAGAGCGAGGTTTACGTCTTTACGCCCAAAGGAGACTTGCTGGCCCTGCCCCAGGGATCCTGCCCGGTGGACTTTGCCTATCGCATTCACTCTGAAATTGGGGATCACTGTGCCGGGGCGCGGGTGAACAACAAGATCGTGCCCTTGAATACCCGCCTGCGCAATGGCGACATTGTCCAAATCATCACCCACAAGAACGCCCACCCCAGCCTGGACTGGATCAATTTTGTAGCCACCAGCTCGGCCCGCAACCGCATTCGCCAATGCATTAAGCGCTGCAATCGCGAGCAAAACATCCCCCGGGGCCGGGACTTGCTGGAGCGGGGAGCTGGGCAAAACGGGGTTCGATGCGCTGCTCAAGTCGGAGCGGATGCAAAAGGTGGCCGAGAAGCTCAACTACACCAGCGTGGACGACCTGCTGGCGGCGCTGGGCTATGGAGAGGTCACCCCCACGCAGGTGCTCCATCGGCTGCAGGAGGTGAGCAAGCCGGCAGTCTCTCCCCCGCCAGAGGAGGGATCCCTTGAGGAAGCCAAGCTGCTGCTGCCGCGGGCCGATGGGAGCCGAGGTTCCAGCCGATCCCAATCTCCCATCCTGGGGGTGGAGGGTCTGAAACACCAGTTGGCCAAATGTTGCAACCCGCTGCCAGGGGATCCCATCCTGGGCGTGGTTACCCGCTTCAAGGGTATCACCATTCATCATCGCGATTGTCCGCGGGTGGCTCAGGTTCCGGGCGAGCGGCTGGTGCCGGTGCGCTGGAACGAGGAGCAATTACGGCAGAGCACCCAGATCTACCCTGTGGAACTGCGCCTGGAGGTCATTGACCGCGTTGGCGTGCTGCGGGACATCCTTTCCCGTCTTTCGGATCAGAGCATTAATGTGCGCAATGCCAGGGTGCAGACCTTTGCCAACCGTACGGCTCTGATCGATCTCTGTATTGATGTGCGGGACAAAAAACAGCTCGACCAAGTTCAGAGTCAATTGCGCCAGCTCTCGGATGTGCTGGTGTTGCGCTCCCGCCACTACCAGAACGGATCCCGCTGAAGAACTTCTAGGGTCTTTTTTTCGCTGGTTCGAGAGGAGGCGCCCATATTAGGATGATTGAGATGGGTAACCAATCTGAGCGGAGGATCCCGGCATGTCAGCAGCACAAGGTGGGCATCTTGCCCGATTCGGACAGCGGCTCTCTGGGGTGTTGTTACTGCTCTGTGTTTGCCTCAGCTTGCTCACCGGTGCCTGCTCCGCAGGCTCTAACTTGCGCGCCTACAGGGATCCTAGCGGAGCCTTTGCCTTTGCCTATCCCAACGGCATGGTGGCAGTGAACTTGGGGCCAGGGAAAGGGCCAGCGGTGCTTCTGCGCGACTTGGTCTACGAGACGGAGAACGTCAGCCTGATGATTGCCCCCTTTGATAAGGGAGAGACGATTGCCGATCTGGGTGGCCCGGACGAGGTGGGGGAATTGGTGGCGGAGAAGATCATCGCCCCGGAAGGCTCTGGTCGCTCGACCAAGCTGTTGGCCGCCGAAGCTTTTGAGCGGCAAGGCCGGCCCTACTACCTGTTTGAGTACCAAACCGATATCGGATCCCAGCTCCGCCACGAGGTAGTGACGGTAACCGTGCGCCACCATCGCCTCTATACTCTGACTGCCTCCACCCAAGAATCCCGCTGGCCGCAGGTGCAGGCTGCCTTCAGGAATGTGGGCCATTCTTTGAATGTCTCTTAAGACTTTTCTCCAAGATTTTTTGAGAATCTTAGCTGCTCTAGGAAGCCTCAGCCAAGGCAGGCCTGATTGCAGAAATTGCATCAATGCCCAATCCATATAAAGGTTGTACCAATTGAGATCGATTTGGCTCTTCAGATCCCAGGCGAGACATCTGCTGCTAAAACGGTAATGTTTTAAATCTGCAGAGATGGGCTTCTATCCCCCTTCAGTCTGGTCTATGACCGTATACGTGGTTCAGATCAGCGACCTGCATCTGTTTGCCAAGCCGCACCAGCGGCTGTTGGGGGTGGACACGGAGACCTCTTTCCTGCAGGTGCAAAAGGCCATTGCCGCCTTGGATCCCTTGCCCGATCTGCTGCTGCTCACCGGGGATCTCGCCCAGGATGGCAGCGCCGCCGCCTATGCCCGTTTGCGGGAGCATCTGCGAGCTCTTCCCATCGACACCTATTGGCTGGCGGGAAACCACGATCGCCTTCATAACATGAACTCAGAGCTCTGCGCCGAGCGAGTACACCGGGAGAAAAGCTTCAGCCGAGAGAACTGGAGCTTTATTTTGTTGAACTCTCTGGTGCCGGGCAAAGACAGCGGCTACCTAACGGATGGCGCCTTGCTGTGGCTCCGCCAGGAGCTGCAGCGCAGCCAGGCTGCCCAGAACCATGTTCTCTTGGCCCTGCATCACCCCCCCTTCTCGGTGGATTCCGACTGGCTGGATCAGAGTGCCCTGCAGCAGCCGGAGCGGCTGTTTCAGGTTTTGGACGAGTTCGACCACATTCGCCTGGTGATCTTCGGCCACATCCACCAAGACCTGCACCGCCGCCGGCAGGGGGTCGATTACTTTGCCTGTCCCTCCACCTGTGTGCAATTTCGCCCCAAAAGCTCTCGGTTTAGCCTGGACGTGATCCCCCCGGCCCTGAGGCAGATATGGCTGGAGCAGGATGGCAGCTTCAAAACCCAGGTGCAACGGGTGGAAGCCGCCCTGCAAATGCCCAACCTAGCTCTGAAAGGGTACTGAAAGATCCCCCTCTCAGCCGACGGCAACCCTCCCCCCTCGAGCGCCTTTGGGCTCTCTAAGCTATTGATATTGATTGGCGCTGTGGCCCCTCTGGGAGGGAGATCTGCCCAGACCCTTGCCATCTTTTGAAGGCGATGGAAAGAACTCTAGAAGAAATTAACCGGCGCATTGCCAAAGGCCAGGTGCGGGTGTGGACGGCCCTGGAAGCCAAGGCCAAGCTGGCCACCCTCAGCCTTGAGGAGGCCTTTGAGCAAGTGGATGTGGTAACCACGGGCACCTTTGAGCCGATGGAGTCGTCGGGGGCCATCCTCAACCTGGGCCATACGGATCCGCCGATCAAGATTCGCCAGGCTTGGCTAAATGGGGTGCCCGCCTATGCCGGCTTTGGCGCCGTGGATCTTTACCTAGGGGCAGCCCAGCCCAGCGAGCAAGCCGATCACCCCTACGGGGGCGGCCACGTTATCGCCGATCTGGTGGCCGGCAAGCGGGTGCACCTGCGGGCTGTTGGCCAGGTAACCGACTGCTATCCCCGCGCTGACTACGAGACCACCCTGACGCGGGATCAGCTCAACCAGTTCTACCTGTTCAACCCCCGCAACGCCTACCAAAACTTCATTGTCGGCGTCAACGGCGGGGATCGGCCCCTGTACACCTATTTGGGCCTGCTGGAGCCGCACCTGGGCAATGCCGTCTATTCCAATCCAGGTGAGCTCTCCCCCCTCCTCAACGACCCCCTCCTGCGCCGGGTGGGGATCGGCAGCCGCATCTTTCTGGGGGGCGGCATCGGCTACATCGCCTGGGAAGGCACCCAACACTTCCCGCGGCAAAAACGGCTGCCCAACCAAACCCCCATCGGCCCTGCCGCCACCTTGGCCCTCATTGGCGACGCCAAACAGATGCAAGCCGAATGGGTGCGGGGCTGCTACTTCCGCAACTACGGCCCCAGCTTGATGTTGGGGGTTGGGATCCCCATCCCCATCCTTTCCCCCGCCGATCTGGAGCCCATCGCCATCCGGGATGAGGAGCTGGTGGCGCCGGTGATCGACTTTTCCATCCCCCGGCGGGTGCGCCCCACCTTTGGCCTGGTGAGCTATGCCCAGCTCAAATCCGGCCACATCACCCTCAACGGCCGCAAGGTGCGCACCGCTCCCCTGGCCAGCCTGCGCCGCTCGATGCAAGTTGCTGAGATCCTCAAACAATGGATTGTAAGCGGTCAGTTTACGCTCACCCAGCCGGTTGCTCCCCTATCCTTGGATCGGGAGTTTCTCGCCCAGAACCCCCACCCATAGTAGGAATCCCCATCTCCCAAACCGGCCATCGGATCCCTGGCAAGGGGTTGTCTTCCAGGCAGTTGCCGCTACCATTACGCCTTAGGTGTTGCCGACAAACGCTCCCTGGGGGAGGGGAGCCGCTATCCGCAAGGGGGAAAGACATGTTCCGGCGTATTGCTGTTGGCTCTGCGGTGTTGGGATGGCTCTTGGCCCTGCCCGGCCACGGCTTTGGGGAGCGGCGGGTCGTGCCCGATACCCCCTTCTACTTCGACAACCACTACTTTGATCGCTACCCGGATGCAGTGGTGGTGAGCGTGGTCAACGGTGACACGCTGGTGGTGCAGGTCGAAGGGGAACAGAAATTGCGCCTCATCCGCCTGGCCGGGATCCAAGGTCTTAGCCCGGAGGAGGATCCCTTTTACCAGCAAGCAATTGAGCTGATGCGGGAGCGCATCCTGCACCGCACCGTCAAGCTGGAAGGGGATAAGCTGCTGCGCAATGTGGATGCCACCGGCTTGGTGGAGGCCTACGTCTGGCTGGAGGGCCAGCAGATGAACGCTATGCTGGTGCGCAACGGCCTGGCCCGCATCGCTCCCTACAGCCACAACATCAAATACGACAGCTACTTCGGTGGCCTGCAAAAAAGAGCCCGCCAAGAGCGCCTCGGCATCTGGAGCCGCCTCTGACGCCTTGGATAGCTCTAGACTGGGTTTACTGGGCACTCTGAGAGACGTCTGCCTGCTTTGAGGGTTAAATCCACTCCGGCTTCCCGGGATCCCAATCGCTGGCTGAGGCGGCTGCCTTTGGTGACCGGCTTTCTGGGCAGCGTCCTTGTGCTGGCCAATCGCCTGCTGTTTACGCCGGAGTTGCTGGCCAGCCAGTCCCGCTCCGACGCCTTGGGGATCCTCCTCAGCGCTGTTTTGATCTTGACCGGCCTGCTGTGGCAGCAGATCCAGCCGCGTCCTCCCCAGGCTGCCCCCCTGCAGGGAAGTCCAGGTTGCGACTGGCACCCGGATCTGTCCGAGAGGGAAAAACTGGAGCTGGCCTGGGCTTCCCACACCCTGCTCAGCACCACCGCCGCCCGCACCGTGGTGATCTGGGTGGAGGGGCGCACCCTGCTGCAGCGGGGGATCCTGGCCAGCCCCGGCCACTTGCCCTCCCTGCAGCTTCAGGGCACCCTGCAGCAGGTATTGGAGACACGTCAGCCCCTCTACCTGGGGGATCTGAGATTTTTCCCCGCCCGCGCCGAGTTCGACGGCCTGTTGCCCCCCGGATCCCAGGCAGTTCTCTGCCAGCCCATCGGCCAGAGGGGATGCCTCATTTTGGGCAGCGACAGGCCGCGCAGCTTCAGCCGCCAGGAGCGGGCCTGGGTTGCCGCCATCGCCGACAAACTGGAAGCCCTATTTGCCTAGCTGATACATTTACGCTGAACACTGCTGAGCATTACTGCTCAGCGGTGAAGCGATAGCATTCTGTCCGTTTCCGTTGTCACTACGCGACGCTGACGCGACCGCGCTACTCGGACGGAGTCCAAACAGAAAGGCGGTATCCCGCAAAGCCCTGAGCATAACACCCAGAGCGCCTTGCCAATCTCGTGGTAGCCTATGGTTGCACTTTGGGCATCTAAACACCTTTGCGCCACCCAACTTAGTGTGGATGTGCCCGCACTTGGTACAGGTTTTGCTGGTGTACGCTTCCGATACTTCCACGACAACCACGTTTTTCTTCTTGGCTTGAAACTTCAGGAACTGCTTGAACCGATAGTGCGCCCAGGTGAGCATCGCCCTTGCTGTCTTGCTACCAAACTTCCTCCCTGCCTTGGCAACCATCTTGGCTGACTCGAAAGTGGGGAGGAATATCAATCGGTAGTTATCCGTGTTATCCGTTAGGAACGCCGCTACCTTGCGATGGCACTCGTCCACCAAGTTCCTGATTCTCTCCCGCAGACGAAACGCCGCTTGCCGCATTCGCCTACGCTTGAGTCTCGGCGCTTTGCTCAGCCTAGATTGCAGATCGTCTAGGTGGTAGCACAGCCGAACGATCCTGCCAAAGTCTCCCTTGGCGATATCTACAAAGCCCGCCCCATCAAACCCTGTAAGGAAACTTCTTACTCCAGGATCAAGTGCGATCACCCCCTTTGCTAACGAACACTGCTCGTTCACGGGCTCAGGAAAGATGGCATACCATCTGTCTTTCACCCGCATTAGCTCAGTTCCACGTGCCCATTCTCTGGGCATCTCCTCGGATGCACGGAACGCCAAACCTCGGGTGAGTTTCGGATACCACTTCCCATTGCGAAAGTTGCCGGCGTTGAATTGCAGCGTATGCGACCTGTCCCGCACACTGCGAAACCTCGCGTCTTTGCTTCGGCGAAACGCCAACCACGCCTCGACGACCGCGTTCTGCTTGATGTGGCAAGGGGCGTCCTTCACCCACCCGGGCAGGTCGGAGTGCAGGATGATGTCCCGCAGCTTTCTGGCCGTTTTTGGGGCACCATGCTGACGCTGATAGGCAATCGCTTGGTTGTAGCAGTACCGGCACGCCGCTTGCCACCGCTTCCAAACTTTAGCCAGCGCTGGCTCCGGATAAATCCGTATCTTTCTCGATTGCAGCCCGGTATTTTCTGAGTCCGTAGAGCCGACTGCTGAAGCAGTGCAGGATGGTGAGGATGTCCTCAACCAGTTCCTGTTGGGGAGAAAGGTGATCGTCATCGAGAACCAAGACTTCGCACCCGTATTGACGGCAGTACCACTCAACGAACTCAAATCCAAACCGGCAGAGTCGATCCCGGTGAGCGACCACAATCGTTCCGACGTCTCCCGCACGGACTCGTTCCAATAAGGCAAGGAACTTTGGTCTTTTGAAGTCGAGACCGCCGCCAACCTCTCCGACCACTTCGGCTCCAGGATAGAGGTTAACCAGTCTTGCAATCTGTCTCTCCAAGTCTGGTTTCTGCCCTCGACTGCTGACTCGGGCGTACAAAACGACTCGTTTGTCGTTTTTGGGCGCTCTGTTCGCGTCAGCGGGCCGGAGGCCAATGTAGCTGTCGAGGTCATACCTTCTCGCCCTACCGGATGGTGTACGTACTGCATGGATCCAGCCCTTCTGTTCCCATCGCCTCAAGGTGTGGAGACACACCCCAAAATAATCCGCCGCTTCTCTCGGTTTTACATATCTAGCCATACCAAGCAGCCATACTGAACATATTGTACATTATTTTCAGTATAGTCCAGCGTATCATTGACCAGAGTCATGCTCCCCTCTCCCAGGGGGAGAGGGGCTGGGGGTGAGAGCTAAGCGGCGCTCTCCAGGCTCACCTGAAACACCTCGCTAAAGGCCTTCTCGACCTTGTAGCCGGAGTCGATGGTTTCCAGCGGATCCTTTCGCAGGCGGTGGCGCAAACACAAGCTGATGACCCGGCGAATATCGGCAACGGTGACCTCGCTGCGCCCCTCCAGAGCTGCCAACGCCTTGGCTGCCCGGTTGGTGACGATATCGCCCCGCAGCCCATCCACCTCCAGCGCCGCACACACGCCGGAGATCTTCAGGCGCAACTCAGGATCCACCATCACAGTCGGCAAGAGGTGCTGGGCCTTTTCAATGCGCTCCCGCAGGCGCTGCTGGGCCTCGGCGTATTTGGCCAGAAAAGCCTGGGGGTCGGCGTCGAACTGGCTGCGCTCCTCCACGATCTGCACTCGCAGGGCCGGATCCCGCACCGTCTCGATGCGGACAAACATGCCGAAGCGATCCAAGAGTTGGGGCCGCAATTCTCCCTCTTCAGGGTTGCCGGATCCCACCAGGACAAAGCGGGCCGGGTGGCGAATGGAAATCCCTTCCCGCTCCACCGTGTTCCAGCCAGAGGCCGCCGCATCCAGCAAGACATCCACCAGGTGGTCGTCCAGGAGGTTGACCTCGTCCACGTAGAGGATGCCGCGGTTGGCCTTGGCCAAGAGCCCCGGCTCAAAAGCCTTCACCCCCTGAGACAAGGCGCGCTCGATGTCGAGAGTGCCGCAGACCCGGTCTTCCGTGGCTCCCAGGGGCAGATCCACCATCGGCACCTGGATCCAGGTGGTTTCCAGGGTTTCCCCCGCCTGCAGGCGCTCCCACACCTGGTCGCTCATCAGATCCCGCTGCCGCGGGTGGCTGTTGAACGGATCCCCCTTGACAACCTCGATCTGGGGCAGCAGATCGGCCAAGGCGCGGATGGTGGTGGACTTGCCCGTGCCGCGATCCCCCATGATCAGCACCCCGCCGATGCGGGGATCGATGACGTTGAGGAGCAGGGCCAACTTCATCTCCTCCTGGCCGACAATGGCGGTAAACGGGAAAACCGGGCGACGTTCCAAGTTCATAGAGGCAACAACGAGCATCTACCCCCATTATCCCAGAGGCCACTCCCCCTGGGCCGTCGAGATGGGCAGGAAAGAGATGGAAAGGCCGCACCAGGAACCTCAAGGCCGCTTTTCGGTCAAATAAAAAGCAGGCTCTGGGATCCCTGGCCTTTTGCCGGGAAAAACAGATAGCATCAGAGCCTATACCCGGAGTGGGTTGAAGCTGGGTAAAGGCGAGAGCTACACCAAAGTAGGGAGGATCCCAAAAGCGCCAGCAACCCTGTTGAAGACCAGTTATCGGGTGGGGAGATAGCAGCGGTGTCAGGTCAAGCAAGTCGGAGACGGTGGACAGCATTCTCCATGCCCAACTTGGCCCAAAAAGGGCTGGTGGGCCTGATCTGGGCCTGTACTTGGATCCCTGTCTTGGGCATTTCCCTTGCCGTAGCCCAAACCCCGGCCACCTCTCTGGTTTTGACCGATGAACAGGTCGCCAAGTACGCCCACATCGTCCTGGAGATGGAGCCCCACCGACAACAGGCCCAGCAGCGCTCCCAGGCCACCGCGGATCCGGCCAGCAAAGATCAAATCCGGCGGGAGTTCATTCGCACCGCCACCGAGATCATCACCCGCCACGGCATGACCGTGCCCGAATACAACCGCATTACCTTGTGGATTCGCTCCGAAGAAGGCAAAACCCTCCGACATCGCATCGAAGCCGAAATCCTGCGCCTGCAAAGCGGGGATCCCAGCGTGAGCCCTAGCCCCAAACTCTAACCCCCCTTGGATCCCCTGCAGCGCTTTGGCCTGGATGTGACGGAGGACGGAAGATAGCGGTAGGCTGGAAGCGGAGGTCAGTGCTCGTCCGTAGAGAGCGGGGGGAGAGCGATGAACGAGCCTATGTCGCCGTCAGTACGGGTGGCTGTCGAGCGCATGAAGTCTCGCTTGCGCCTGACGCGCCGCTTCGGGTTCTGGTTTCAGGCGGTTCTGGGGGCAACAGCTCTGCTGCTCTGGCTGGGATTTTTGGTTGGCCAGAATACCCTCTATCGCGACGACTCGACGGGGGCCTTTATCGCCTTCTGGTTTACCCTGTTTACCCTTCTAACCCTGGCAGCCGGTCTCTTCTTTAACTGGCGCTACCTGCTCCAGGCGGAGCGCCGCTCAGTATCCGCCGCTACCCCAAGCCAGTTGGATCTGCCCAAGCAGTTGCAATGGGTTACCTATGTCAGCCTGACCGGCGCTTTCTTGGCCCTCATCGCTATGGAGGCGCAGGTGGGAGAGCTGCTGGTGCGGCTGTTTACCCGCACGCTGAGCACCCAGACGGCAGGAGTGCTGCTGCTGGCTGCCAATATCAACGTTACCTTTGCCCACTTCGTCTGCTTGGCAGGGGTGCTCTGGATTACCGGCGCCCTCGACCGCGAGCCCTGAACCCCAGCCAGCCAGTCTCAGCTTTGCAAGGCAGAGAATCAGGCCTGCGGCGCAGCGGCCTGCCCCAAACCTGCCCCAACTAAAACTACCCCCCCGCCAGAACAAGAGGGGTAAGCAAAAGCAGTCCCAAAGTCCGTAGTTGCCAATCGCAGATTCCGAGGGCTTCACTTAAAGCCCACCGCCGCCTGCCAAACAAAAGCCAGCAGGAAAAACAAAACGGGGATAATCGGCAAAATGTCGATCAGGGGATCGAACAACTCATAGCCTTCTGGCAAAGCCGCCAGGAGCATCATCGCAGGCATGACAACAAACCTCGACAAGAAGGAAGTGGAGCTGGAGAAACTGCTCTTTTTCAGGATTGATAGAGAGTTTAACATTGCCGGGCGGAGATTCCCGCTAAGGTCAAGAAATGTAAACGGAAAATGCCTCAGAGAACCCCCATATTGGAGAGGCCCAAGATCACCCCCACGCCCAGCAGATGGCCGAAGCTGGCGACCCCCAGCACTTCCGGCCAGGTCATCCCCAACACAGGCCCGGTTTCTGAAGCCACACCCGAAGAGGACTTGAAGCTTAGGTAGGCCAGCCCTGTGCAGAGCAGGATAATCACCGCGCTCAGGGGAGACCAAGGGCTGGTTTGGGCAGTCATAGCCAACGGCGCAACAATGGGCAGCATGGTTTTCCTCCTCAGCTCAGGTTAACCGCCCCCTAGATTACCCCCATTCCGGAACTCCCAAAGGGATCCCCACATGAATTGCAACAGAGGCCGCAACAAAACCTCACACTGTGGCTTCTTCTGGCCTCATGGCCGATCTACCCCTCGCCGGGAACGGTCGAGACGGGCTGGAGTTGGCAAGAAAAATCCGGCCTGGGCCAACGAGGGGAGCAGCTCTCTGCCGTATACTAACGAAAGTTAACAAATTGTTCTCTTCCCCCGCTTTTGAGGTGATGACCTGGCTTTGTTGCCTTAATCCATCCTCACCGTCTGCGCTGTGCACACCCAAGGATGGCTGCCGATGACTGCTGCTGCGACTCCGCAACCGGATCCCAAGCCTTTTGCGTTACCCCGTGAGCTGTTGGGGCCGCCGCCAGAATTTTGGAATCCCACCCTGCTGATGTTTTTGGCGGCGGTGGCGCTTTCGGCCTCTTGCTTTGGCGGGTACGCCTTTTGGCATTGGCCCCGCTGGCTGGTGTTTTGGCTGAATTTTGTCGCCCTGTATGTTCTGGGCACAGTGATCCACGATGCCTCGCACGGCTCGGCCCACCGCAACCGCTTTTTAAACGAGGCGCTGGGCCATGGCTCTGCCCTGTTACAGGGCTTTGTCTATCCGGTCTTTAAGCGGGTGCACATGCAACACCATGCCCACGTCAACCATCCCGAAGACGATCCCGATCACTATGTGTCTACAGGCGGGCCGCTGTGGCTAATTGCGCCGCGCTTTTTCTACCATGAGGTGTTTTTCTTCAAGCGGCAGCTCTGGCGCAAAGGTCGCTGGGATCTGCTGCAATGGGGGCTGAGTCGGCTGGTGGTGATCCTAACGTTTGCGCTGGCCATTCACTTTGGCTACACCGACTACATCATGAACTATTGGCTGCCCCCCGCCTTTATTATGGGCTTCTTGTTGGGCCTGTTTTTCGACTATCTGCCCCATCGCCCTTTTCAATCCCAAGAGCGGTGGTACAACGCCAGGGTTTACCCTGGCTGGCTGACCAATATTCTGCTGCTGGGGCAAAACTATCACTTGATCCACCATCTCTGGCCCTCGGTTCCCTGGTACAAGTATCAGGCGGCCTACTGGGCGGCCAAACCTGAGCTGGACGCGCGTAACTGCCAGCAAACGCTGGGGATCTGGGAGAGAGGGGAGTTTTGGAGCTTTTTGTACGACGCGCTGATTGGCCTGCACTGGCACAAGCCCAACGGGCCAACCCGTTCCGCTGCGCCAGCCGATCCAGAATCTGCGGGATCCGCTGCGGATCTGAGGCTTAGTTAACATGGTCTTGCCGACGCTGCGGATCCCTCAGTTGCTGCTGTTTGTGGAGGCGGCCAGCTTGCTGCAGGACACCAGCCAGGTTCTCTTACAGGCCGGTCAGGCGACGGCGGATTTGCCAGAGGTGATTGCGGAAGCGCAAGCGCGGGCGGAAGCCCAATTGCAAACCCTTGGGATCCCGGCAGAGTTGCGGGCGCAGGCCCGAGGGATCCTGAGGCTGACTTCGCCGCCGCAGGTGCTGGCCTACCTGCAGGATTTGTTGGACAGGGGATCCGGCCCTGATTTGGAAGCCTTTTTGGAGCAGGCGGGATCCGGCTCTACCCTGTTGCGCTTTCCGCCCCTGTTGGTGGGGGCTGTGGCTTTGCAGGTGTTGCTGGAGCGGCTGGATTTTTCTCCGCAAGAGAAAGCTGTGTTGCAAGCCCAACGGGATCAATGGGAACAGGCCCTGGCAGAATTGGCCGCTCGCCACAAGGTTTCCCCAGAGCCGCTGCGGGCTGCTGCGGAGACAGCGCTGCGGGCTGCCTCAGCAGAAGAGCTGCTGCAACTGGGGCAGGATCTCTTTCAAGATCTCCAGGATCTCGCCGGGGCCGATTCTGAGCCGGAAGCCGAGTCTCAGGTGGAGCTGGCGGGGCCTCTGGTGTTCCTGATGGTGGCCGATCACCTGTTGGCCCAGACAGAGCATCTCCTCACCCCGGAGCAGCGGCTGGACTTACAAATCAACCGCGCCGAGGCAGAAAGCCGCCTTTTGGCCATGCAAAAGCTGGGCCGTCTTGAAAACTTGGCGGAGCAGCGGGCTTACATTCGCTCCTGGATTAACCAAACTTCTGTACCGGATTTGCTGCGGGCCTTGGATCGCTTTTTTGCGGCGTCTGAACCCAACGCGTGAGGCCTGCAGATCACCAGAGGTTCCGTATCCTCTATGCTGGAGGCAAAGGGATCCCGCTTGAGGCGCGAAAGTGGACTGGGGCAGCCTATTTTGGATTTTTTTGATCTTCAGCTCGTTGCAACCCCTGTTGAACCGTCGCGCCCAGGAGTTTCGCCGTTTGTTGGCGATCCGGGAGTTGGAGCAGAAGCGGGGCAGCCGGGTGATTTTGCTCATCCACCGCCAGGAGTCGATCAGTTTTTTGGGGATCCCGGTTTCCCGCTACATCAGCATCGAGGACTCCGAGCAGGTATTGCGGGCGATTCGCCTTACCCCACCCAATACCCCGATTGATTTGATTTTGCATACCCCCGGTGGCCTGGTGCTGGCTACGGAGCAAATTGCCCGCGCCTTGATCCGCCATCCGGCCAAGGTGACGGTGTTTGTGCCCCACTACGCCATGTCGGGGGGGACGATGCTGGCCCTGGCCGCCGATGAAATTGTCATGGATGCCAATGCGGTGCTGGGGCCGGTGGATCCCCAGTTGGGCGGCTATGCTGCGGCCAGTATTCTGCAGGTGGTGGCGGAAAAGCCCATTGCCGAGATCGACGACCAGACTCTGATCCTGGCAGATCTGGCCCGCAAGGCGATGCACCAGGTGCAGAACTTTGTGCGGGAGCTGCTCAAGGACGATGTGCCCAAGCGCAAAATTGCCCCCGAACGCATCGAGCCCCTCATCCAGGCCCTGACCAGCGGGCGGGTGACCCACGACTACCCGATTACGGCTGAAGAAGCGCGGGAGCTGGGCCTGCCCATCTCCACCGAGTTGCCGCCCCAGATCTACGCCCTGATGGACTTGTACCCCCAGGCCAGCATGGGCCGTCCTTCCGTGCAGTACATCCCCATCCCCTATGATCCCCGCCCCTCTCCACCCGGCGGCGGGTCTCGCTAGGGCGAACTCTGGGCGTAGGTGTCTATGGCTTCTCGACGCAACCCTTCCGCCCGCCGAAACAGCTCTTGCCCAGTGTGCAGGTGGCGATCGTCAAAGTTCAGCGGGAAATAGCTCAGCTCCTCCAGGGCATCTTCCAAGTGGTTGAGGGCATAGTAGAGGCGAGAAGCCACCCCCCCTAGGCTGCTGGGATTGGGAAGGCGGCGAAAGATCTGCTGAGCTTGGGCCAGTTTCTGCGTACACTCCTCCAGATACAGGCCAAAGGCCTCCAGCAAATCGGGATCAAAAGGATCTGCCGCTAAGGCATTTAACTGCGGCTTGAGAGAAGACAGTAAAGGCCCCAAAACTCGGTTCAGAGGAGTGTAGACCTGCCGAATCCAGGCTTCGCGGGCAATAGCCTCCTGGCTGACCGTCTCCGAGGGGGAGCCCGTCGGCTGAGGGTGGCGCGAGGCCCAGCTAGCGCGCAGTTGTCGGTCGTACTCGCGGCGGGCTTGCGGATCCTTGAGCACCGCGTAGGCGGCGTTGATCTGGCGAATGCGTTCAGCAGCAGCCCCGTCTTTTTTGGCCAGCAGGCTGTCGGGATGGTGGTACTTGACCAAACGGCGATAGGCAGACTTGATCTCCGCTGCCGTCGCCAGCACCGAAACCCCCAACACTTCGTAGTGGGAAACTGCTTCAGACCCGCTCCCCATCATTTCGTTCTCAGGACAAACGCTCATATTGTACCTGGAGCCTACAATAAGGGTGAGTTTTCCGGTGCTGCCCCATGCCGTCCTCCCCCCATCCCCTCAGCGCCCTCTTGGGGGCTGCCTTTGCTGCCAGTTTGGGCTATGGGTTCCTACAATTGCTGCTCTCGATGCTGGCCAAGTTGCCGCCCATCGACCTGGAAAGCGGATCCCTGGCGCGGGGGATCAGCATTCTGGTGCGCTACCTGCTGGTGGGATCCGTTTCCCTGATCGCCTTCATGTTTTTCATGGTGGGCTTGGGGCTGGCGGCCTACTCGGTGCAGTTGCTGGGGGAAAGGCTGACCTCCTCCCGACGCTAGCTCTAGAAGAGCTGTGAGCCTGCTGGCCAACAGATCGCGCCGGAGGCTACCCTCCAGCCTCTCGCTCAGGTTGGACACTAGTTTGACCAAAACCTTGGCGGCGCAGGCCCCGCGCCCTCTTTCATCCCTCCGTATACGGGGGGGAAAGAAGGAGGCGTGCGGTGGCAATCTCACCGGTACGTCTGCGTAGCTCGCGATGAGCAAGAAAGAATTCCCGCCCCTTGGGGCTGGGGAGAACGTCAATCATTTGACAGGTGCGGTTGCAGGCGCTGGCTGACCAAGGTGCGCCCCTCTTGGGTGTAGAGCTGCCAGTAGTTCCAGTAGTTGCCAAAGACAGACTTGACATAGCCACGGGTTTCGGCGAAGGGGATCTGCTCCACAAATTCATCGGGATCCTCAAAGCCGAAGCGGCTCAGCCACCTGGCCACGTTGCCGGGGCCGCCGTTGTAGCTGGCCAGGGCCAGGAGGGTGTTGTCTTGGTAGGTGCGGTGGGTGTAGTCGAAGTACCAGGATCCCAGGTGAAGATTGTCGGCGGGGTTGGTGAGGCTGTACTGGGCTAGGCCGATTTTTTGGGCAATCCAGCGGCCGGTGGCAGGCATCACCTGCATCAGGCCCAGCGCTCCCGAGGCCGAGACGATCTCTGGCTCAAAGCGGGATTCCTGGCGGATCAGGGCCGCCACCATCAAGGGATTGAGGTTAAATTGCCGCGACCAGCGGGCCAGGCCGGGCTGGGCGTAGGGATCCCTTTCCCAGGTGTTTTCTGGGCTGGCGTAGTAGTGCAGCGGGTAGATGGCCTGCCAGAAATCCTGGCGCTGTCTCAGGGTCGGCAGCAGCGGGTCGGGCTCGGCGCTAAAGCGCAGGGCAGCCACCTGGTTGATGCCCCGCAGGTGCTCGCCGGCGTTGTTGCGCAAAATGCCGCTGGCAAAGCGCTCGGCCACGCTCATCTGGCCGGGATCCCGTTGCAGCAGAGCCATTTCCCCCTGCCAGCGCTCCCAGGCCAGTTGGCCAGCGCCAATGAGATGCAGGGTCTGGGTAGCCTCGGAAACGGCGGGCAAAGGTTGGCGAACGGGCTGAAAATCCACCTCAACCCTTTGGCGGCCGCTGGAGAAATCTCCTACTGGCCAGCCCAGTTGCGCCGCCGCCCGCCAGGCGTAGTAGGTGTGGGGAAACTGCCGCAGCACCTGCTGATAGGTTTGCCGCGCCGCAGCCACCTTCCCCAGCCGTTCCCGCCATTTGCCGGCCCAGTAGAGCAGTTGCGCCCCCATTTCCGTATCCCGCTGGGCCAAGCCAATCTGCTGGGCTAGAGCAATGGCTTGGCTGAGATTGCCCGTTTGCGCCTGGCGCCAAGCCACCGTCCAGGCGGCGGTGGCCGCGGCTTCGCTGACTGGGAAGCGCTCCCAAAGGGTCTGCCGCACCGCCTGGGCCGATTGCGGGCTGCCGTTGCGGTCATACAGTTGGCTGAGGCTGAGCAACGCTTCTGGAGCTTCTCTATCCGAGCCGGATCCCACCTGGCGAAGCAGCTCGATTGCCGTCGGCAGGTCGCTCAGCTCGGCCAGGCGGCGCCGGGTGAGGGAGGCTTCGGCGGCGTCGGGAAATTGAGCCAGCAGCGCTTGGTAAGCCGCTCTCGCCTGGGGCAACTCCCGCGAGATCTGGTGGCTGCGCCCCTGGCGGTAGAGATTGCGAGAGGTGGTGGGGGCACGCCCGTAGGCGCGGGCGGCTTTGCCGTACTCCCGCTGCTCCCAATAGGCATCGGCCAGGATCTGCCAATCGGAGGCCGTGAGGGATCCCTCTTGGGCTTGCCGCCAGCGATCCAGCAGCGGCGTTAACCCAGGGGTTTGCGGGTGGTGCAAGGCCAGATCCCGCAGCAGGTCATACCGGTCAGGATCCAGCTCCAGCAGGTGCTTGAGGGCGCGGGCCGTCAGGGGGTGGGTGGGAAATTGCCGCCGCAACTGATCCACCTGGCCCATTCCCCAGAGGGCGTAGGCGGCCACCGGGCTGTGGGGATACTCCTGCAAGATCTTGGGCCACCAGATCTGGCGGGCTGTTTCTCGATCCCCCAGCTTTTCATAAGCCTGAGCCCTGAGCTTCCAGATCTCGTCGGTGAGAACTGGCAGCTTTTCTTCCAAGCCCTGCAGGTGCTCCAGGGCCGCTTGCGCTTGGCCGGCCTGCAGGGCTTTGTAGGCGCGCAAAAAGGCGGCGCCAGAAGTCGAGCTCAGGGGTGCTGGAGGCGCCGCCGCCATCTCGACAGGTTCTGCCCAGGAGGAGGCGTAAAAGCCCCACAGGACGCCGCCCAGTACTCCGCCTGCTGCTAAGGTCGCGGCAAGCCATCGCCTCCAGAGTTGCCGGTGGCTTGTTCTGCTCTGCATGCCTCCCTTCCCCAGCGTCCTTGACTAGGATACCCAATGGGGAGGCGCTGAGCCAGGACAAGTAACCTCAACGAGGAGGAGGCCAGTTGGCAATGGGAACCGGCTCGATAAGCTCCCCCAAGGGAAACCCTAGGATCTGGGCGTAGAAATAAAGCTCTGCCTCCAGGGCCCGTTTGAGGTTGGCTGCCTGGCGAAAGCCGTGCTGCTCACCGGCAAAAGGGACATAGGCCACCGGGATCCCCTTGGCCTGCAGGGCAGCCACCATCCTCTCTGCTTGGTTGGGAGGGACGATGGCGTCCTCCAGGCCTTGAAAGAAGATAACGGGGCAGTTGAGACCCTCCAGGTGGTGGATGGGAGAGCGCTCCCGGTAGAGATCCCGCCGCTCCGGGTAGGGGCCAATTAAGCTGTCCAAGTAGTGGGACTCAAACTTGTGGGTCTCCTGGGCTAGGGCCTCTAGATCGCTCACCCCGTAGTAGCTGGCGCCGGCCTTGAAGACGGTGTGAAACGTCAGGGCCGCCAGGGTGGTGTAGCCGCCGGCGCTGCCGCCGCGAATGAGCAGCCGCTCCCCGTCCACCTTGCCCTGGGCTGCCAAGAATTGGGCCCCAGCGATGCAATCTTCCACGTCCACAAGGCCCCAGCGGCCCTTGAGGGCCTCCCGGTAGGCCCGCCCATAGCCGCTGCTGCCGCGGTAGTTGACATCCAAAACGGCAATCCCGCGGCTGGTCCAGTATTGGATCCCCAGGTCGAGCACGGCTGCCGTCGCCCCTGTGGGCCCACCGTGGCTTTTCACGAGCAGGGGCGGTTTTTCGCCGGCAGGGGCCACGAAGTCGCGGTTTTTGGGGGGATAGAAGAAGGCGTAGGCCACTTCCTTGCCGCCACCGGTGGGAAAAACAATGGGCTCTGGGATCGACAGATAGTCGGGATCCACCGCCACGCTGCTGGAACGGGCCACCACCTCCACTTGGCTGGAGGGTAAGTCTAGGCAGACCAAGGCAGTGGCTTCCGTCGGGGATCCGGCCAGGAAAGCGGCTTTTTCCCCACTCACCTGCAAACCGCTGATCTGGGTGTAGGGCAAGGGGATCCCTGCCAACTGTCCTGAATGGGGATCCAGATAAGCCAGATGAGACAGCCCGTCTTGTTCATAACAGGCCAGAATGCGCCCATCCCCAGCAAAGCCGTAGGTGCTCAGGCCAAACACCCACTGCGGCTCTCCAAACTCCGCTTCCATAGGGCAGAGGGGAATGGGGCCCTGGGGATCCCAGCGATAGAGGTTCCACCAGCCGCTGCAATCGGAAACAAAGTAGAGATCCCCCTCCGGTGACCACTGGGGCTGGAAGATCGACTCGGCAGGGCCACCGGCCAGCTTTTGAGGTTCTCCCAAGCTGCCGTCAGGGTTCACCTCAGACCGCCACAGCTCTGTGCCGTCCCAGGGCATTTGGGGGTGATCCCAGGTCAGCCATACCAAGGTCTGGCCATCGGGGCTGAGGCGAGGGTTGGCATAGAAATTGTGCCCAGAGGCCAAAACGCGCTGGGATCCGCTTTCCAAGTCAATCGAGACAAGGCTGTTTTCCGGCTCTCCCTGGCGGCTGTGATCTTCCCGCACACAGAGGATGCGTCCACGCGCCCGATCCACCACCCCATCTGCATAGCGATAGGGGCCTGCTTCCGTCAGGGGCTGGGGATCTGAACCCGGCAGCAGGCGGTAGAGCCGTTGGTCAGCGAAGTTGCAAAAATACACTACCCCTGCCGACACCCAATAAGCTCCACCCCCATACTCATGCACTCGTGTCCGCACATTGAAAGGTGCCGGTGTCAGCTCCACCAGGATCCCGTCGGCAGAGCGCCGCATCAACACATTGCGCCCTTTTTCTTGCGGGCGGCCCTCCGTCCAGTAGAGATCCCCTCCATCCCAAACCATCTGTCCCAAGCGCAGGGATCCCGTCACCACCAGGTCAGCGGTAATCGGGGATCGCCAAGATCCATAGCCAGCCTGTTGCACCATAAGCTGTTAACTCTCAACTAATTCTCGACCCCAGAACCCCTATTATGCCGGCAGCAAGGGATCCCTGCCTTTGCCTACAGCCTGTGGGGAAAGGGAGCCGAGAACAGGCTCGGATTCTGGGAAAAGGTATCCCGCGATACAATTCTCTCCGGGCTGAATGGGTTTGATGGAACACGTTAAGGCAACAGGGATGCACAACGCTTTCTCGACTGCAGGATTAGCCTTTTCCTCTGTTGATGTTGGGAAGGCATTCGGTGAAAGCCTCAGCCGACTGCAGTTGGGCAAATTTAACACATGGGCGAGGTGATGAGCTAAGTGCTTCCCTCGGTTGGCCGGGCTGCTGCAACAACTGGACTTCTTAATACCCTTTGCACTCACTTCGTTTCGGAGATCACCGATGGCTCTATCATTTAATCGTCGTCAAGTGCTGAAAATGGGCGCTCTGGCCGGAGCCGGGGCTGCCCTAGGGCCGCAGATCTGGGTGAAGCGATCCGTGCCCGCCTACGCCCAGGGAGAGACCATCCGCGTTGGCATTTTGCACTCCCTTAGCGGCACCATGGCCATTTCGGAAACCAGCGTGGTGGATGCGGAAAAGCTGGCCATCAAAGAGATCAATGCCGCCGGTGGGGTTTTGGGCAAGCAGATCGAGCCGATTATCGAGGATGGGGCTTCCGATTGGCCAACCTTTGCGGAGAAAGCCACCAAACTGATCGATGTGGACAAGGTGGCAACGGTGTTTGGATGCTGGACTTCGGCCAGTCGCAAAGCCGTGTTGCCGGTGTTTGAATCCAAGCAGCACCTGCTCTGGTATCCCGTGCAGTACGAAGGACAAGAGTGCTCCAAAAACATCTTCTACACCGGCGCTGCCCCCAACCAGCAGATCGAGCCTTCGGTGGAATGGCTGCTCAAGAACAAGGGCAAAGAGTTCTTCCTGGTGGGATCCGACTACGTGTTCCCCCGCACGGCCAACACCATCATCAAGGCCCAGTTGGAAGCCCTGGGGGGCAAAGTGGTGGGTGAAGACTATCTGCCTTTGGGCAGCACAGAAGTTACCCCCATCATCAGCAAGATCCGGGCCGCTCTTCCCAATGGCGGTGTGATCTACAACAGCTTGAACGGCGACAGCAACGTGGCCTTTTTCAAACAACTGGAAGGGGCAGGGCTGGGGCCAGATCGCTATCCTTCCATGTCCGTCAGCATTGCCGAAGAAGAGGTACAGGCCATCGGCCCCGAATTCTTGGAAGGGCACTTTGCCGCCTGGAACTACTTTATGACGGTGGATACGCCTGCCAACAAGAAGTTTGTGGAGGCTTTCAAGGCAGAATACGGCCAAAACCGCGTCACCAACGACCCGATGGAAGCCGCCTACATCATGGTTTACATCTGGAAGCAGGCAGTGGAAAAAGCGGGAACAGTGGAAATCGACGCCGTGCGGCAGGCAGCCTATGGCCAGACCTTTGATGCCCCAGAAGGCTTGGTAACCATGAACACCAATCACCACCTGACCAAGTATGTGCGGATCGGCCAGGTGCGCTCTGACGGTTTGTTTGATGTCATCTTTTCTACGGATGCCGTGGAGCCGCAGCCCTGGAACCAGTTTGTGGCAGAGACCAAGGGCTTTGCCTGCGATTGGTCAGATCCGGCCAAGGGCGGTCGCTACAAAGTCAGCTAGTCCTGGCCAGGGCTGGGATCCCTTGCCGTTTGGATAGGGTCGGGGATCCCGCCTAGATGCTCGGTTAGCCTCCCTAGTTTAGTTGGAAGGAGGATCCCCTGCCCATGACCTTGCTCCTGGACAGCTTGTTCAACGGCATTAGCATTGGCACCGTCTTGCTAATAGCCGCCTTGGGCTTGGCCATTGTTTTCGGCCTCATGGGGGTCATCAACATGGCCCATGGGGAGCTGATGATGTTGGGGGCCTACACCACTTTTGTGGTTCAAAATGCCTTTCGTCCCCTAGGGGATCCCTGGCGGGATCTGTACATCTTTCCAGCTTTGGTAGCTGCCTTTGCCGTCACGGCTCTGGTGGGACTAGCCCTGGAGCGGGGGGTGATCCGCTTTTTGTATGGCCGACCGCTGGAAACCCTTCTGGCCACTTGGGGTGTGAGCCTGATCCTGCAGCAGTTTGTGCGCAGCGTCAATTGGGTGCTGGCTTTCCGCTTGGGGGCCTTCGCGGTGCTCTTTTTCGGCGGCTGGTGGCTTTTGTCCAGGCGGGCGGATTGGCCGCGTCTCAAGGGGTGGACGCTGGCGCTGCTGTTGGTGCTCTCCACGGCCATTGCATCGGTGGGGGGGCGGGTGCTGGCGCAAACCTATGCTTTGGCGGTTACCCAGCCTTGGTTCGGCGCCCAGAACAAAGACGTGACGGCTCCCCGGTGGCTGGGGGGTGGGATCCCGGTGGGCAACCTGTTTTTGCCCAATACCCGCCTGTTTATCATCGCCCTCACTGTCTTCTGCATCCTAGGGCTGTACTTCTTCTTGCAACGCACCCGCTGGGGGCTGCGCATCCGGGCGGTTACCCAGAATCGGGCCATGAGCGCCTGTGTAGGGATCCCCACGCAAAAGGTGGATGCCCTTACCTTTGCCGTCGGCTCGGGTCTGGCGGGAGTAGCCGGCGTGGCGGTCAGCCTGCTGGGATCCGTGGGGCCGAACACCGGCCAAAACTACATCGTGGATACCTTTATGGTGGTCGTCGTGGGGGGTGTTGGTAAGCTCTTAGGCAGTATTGTGGCGGCGCTTGGGATCGGGATTGCCAACTTTGTCATCGGCTCAGGGACGCTGGCTTTGATTTTTCCCAACGTGCCCATCCTGACCGATACCCTCAACTTTTTTGCCACCACGAGCATGGCCAAGGTGATGGTCTTTGCTTTGATCGTGGCCTTTTTGCAGGTGCGACCTCGGGGCCTTTTCCCCGAAAAAGGTCGTATGGTGGATGCCTAGGGAATGATCTCGCTTGGCGAAAACTCTAGGACCAGACTCTCCATCTTCTACTCCCTCACAAAGCCTATGAAACTGGTTCATTCCCCCCGTGCTGATCATGAAGTGGCTGCTCCCGCCGCGGGTGGGGATCCCAATTCTTCTCGCAAGCTTCTGTGGGAGGCCGGGATCCTCATCGTTTTGGTGCTGGCCTTGATCTTTGTGGCCCCAACTGTGCTGTCTGGCTTTCGGCTCAACTTGTTGGGGCGGTTTCTGGCCCTCAGCATTGTAGCTTTGGGGATCGACCTCATCTGGGGCTATACCGGCATGCTCAGCCTGGGGCATGGGGTGTTCTTCGCCTTGGGGGGCTACGCTCTGGGGATGCACCTGAAATTGCAATTGCCGGAAGGTCAGATACCAGAGTTTTTCAGCCTCTACGGGGTAACGGAATTGCCCTGGTTTTGGTATCCCTTTTATTCGTTTCCGTTTACGGCTGTTGCTGTGGTCTTGATCCCGGCTTTGGTGGCGGCAGCCCTGGGGTATTTGGTGGTGAGAAATCGCATCCGAGGGGTTTATTTTTCCATTTTAACTCAGGCCACCACGATCATTTTCTTTAACTTCTTCAACGGCCAACAGCGCTTAATTAACGGCACCAACGGCCTGACCAACTTCCAGACTTTGTTTGGCCTAGATGTCAACTCGTCCGAAATGCGCTTTGCTGTCTATGTCACTACAGTTCTGGCGGTGGTTTTGGCTTACCTTCTCTGTCGTTGGCTGACCAGCGGCCTATTCGGTCGGATCCTGGTAGCCATTCGAGATGACGAGCCGCGGGTTCGTTTTTCCGGCTACGATCCCACCGGCTTTAAAGTTCTGGTGTTTGCCGTGTCTGCTGCCCTGGCGGGTGTTGCCGGAGCTTTGTTTACCTTGCAAACTGGGATCATCTCTCCCAATGCGATGGCCGTTCCCTTTTCCATTGAGATGGTAATCTGGGTGGCGGTGGGCGGTCGGGCCAGTTTGGTGGGGGCGGTGCTGGGGGCTCTGTTGGTTAACTTTGCCAAGAGCTTGCTGAGCGAAAATTTTCCCGAAATTTGGTTGTTTTTCCAAGGGGGATTGTTCCTGCTGGTGGTGCTGGTGTTGCCGGATGGACTGGTGGGTTGGGTGCGCACCCAAGGCAGGCAGCTTTGGGTCACTGTCCAGCTTTGGCGCAGGCGTTTGGCAGATACTTCCCCAGCTTAAATCTGGCTTTCTGTCGATGTGCATCATACGCAAGGTGCAAGTTCAGAGTAAAAGGATCCCAGATCTGATGGGTAAGCCAGCGATGCCAAGTGTCCTCTCTTATTTATTTGATGGGTTGAGAACCCTGTTCGCCCTCTGCCCTTTCCGTTCTTGGATGTGATCCCCATGCTTACTGCAGCTCCCACCGCCACCCGACAAATTTTACAAACTCAGGATCTCACCGTCAGCTTCGACGGCTTTAAGGCTTTAGATGGGTTGAACTTCTCTCTGGAGGAAGGGGAGCTGCGGGTGGTCATCGGTCCCAATGGGGCGGGTAAGACTACGTTTCTCGATGTGCTGACGGGCAAGGTTAAGCCCACCCGAGGACGGGTGCTGTTCAAAGGAAAGGATCTGGCCAAGCTCAAGGAACACGAGATCTCGATTTTGGGTGTTGGGCGCAAGTTTCAGACGCCGCGGGTCTATCAAAACTTGAGCGTGCGAGAAAACTTGGAGCTATCCCTCAACCCTGACAAAAGGGTTTTTTCCACCCTATTGGGCAAAAAGCATCTGCGAGAAAAAACGGATGCTCTTTTGGCAACCATTGGCCTCAGCCGTAAGGATCGGGTTCCGGCAGGGCTGCTTTCCCACGGAGAAAAGCAATGGCTGGAGATCGGCATGGTGATTGCTCAAGATCCGGATTTGCTGCTGCTGGATGAATGCGTGGCCGGGATGACGGACAAAGAAACAGAAGCTACAGGAGAGTTAATTCAATCCTTAGCCCAAAGCCACACCATTTTGGTGATCGAACATGACATGGTGTTTGTCCGACAAATTGCCCGCAAGGTTACCGTTTTACACCAAGGCTCGGTGCTGTGCGAAGGTACCTTTGAGGATGTGAAAAACGACCCGCGAGTGATTGAGGTCTATCTCGGATCCCACAAGGGGAAAAACTAAGCAAAGAGGCTATAGTTCTGTATCTAATCGACTCATGCGCAGGCCTATGAATACGGAAAACGCGACCGCAACACAAAACTTATCCCGAGATGGATCCGGGCCTCTCCTGGAGGTCTCCAACTTGAGGGTTTACTATGGTCAGAGTTTAATTGTGAAGGATCTCTCTTTTAAGATCTTTCCCGGCCAAGCGGTTTGCCTTCTGGGCCGCAATGGTATGGGCAAAACCACCACACTTAAAGCCCTGATGGGACTTCTGAAAGACTGCACAGGCAAAATTGCTTTTGAGGGCCGTCCTATCAACCATTACCCTCCCAATTGGCGAGCCCGCGCCGGTATTGGCTATGTACCCCAAGGTCGAGAGATATTTCCCCGCCTAACGGTTGAGGAAAACCTGCTGGTGGGGCTAGAAGCGGCACCGGACAGAGAACGGATCATACCTGAGTTTGTCTATGACCTATTCCCAATTCTGCGTTCTTTTCTTAAACGGCTGGGTGGGGATTTGAGCGGTGGGCAGCAGCAGCAACTGGCCATCGCCAGAGCTTTGGTGGCGGAGCCCAAACTTTTGCTCCTGGATGAGCCCACAGAAGGGATCCAGCCCTCTATCATTATCGAGATCGAAGAAGCCATCAGCCGCATTCAAAAGGAGCGGGGCGTTTCGGTGTTGCTGGTGGAGCAGTATTTTGAGTTTGCCCAAAGCCTAGCCGATTACTTTTATCTTATGGAAAATGGATCCCTTATCATGGAGGGGCCGACTGACCAAATGGACGAAGAAAAAGTCCGAGCTCACCTTTCTATCTGAGGTGGCACCTGGAGAGCCTGAAAACCTCTATAACTTTTTTGAGAGCGGCAAATGGCATCCTGCATGTTCCAGAGACCTTGCCTAAACTTCTGGAAAAGCGAGAAGTCCACCTGCGAGGGGATAGGCTAGGGTTAGCCCTGGGCTTCCTTGAGCAGCAGCGTTGGCTAAGCTAGAAACTGTTCAAGATTGCGCTAGCTTGCCATTTCCATCCACAGGTTTGTGTCTCCTCCGATTCACTTCACTGCAGAGCCCTGGCTGCACACCTACAGCGAAATTATCGATGTGCGCTCGCCGGCAGAGTTTGCCGAAGACCATTGGCCGGGGGCCATCAACTTGCCCGTGCTCGACGATGCAGAACGGGCAGAGGTGGGCACCCTCTACAGGCAAGTGGATCCCTTTACAGCCCGCAAGCGGGGGGCCAGCCTGGTGGCCCAGAACATCGCCCGCCATTTGCAGACCCACTTTGCCGACAAGGGCCGGGACTACCACCCCCTCATCTACTGTTGGCGGGGCGGGCAGCGCTCGGCCAGTCTGGCGCTGGTGTTGTCCCAGGTGGGCTGGCAGGTAACCGTCTTGCAAGGGGGGTACAAAACCTACCGCGCCTGGGTGCGCCGACAACTGCAGACTTTGCCCCAGGAGTTTACCTACCGCGTCCTCTGCGGGCCAACGGGGAGCGGCAAAACCCAGTTGCTGCGCCATCTGCAGCAGCGGGGAGCCCAAGTCCTCGATCTGGAAAAGCTGGCCTGCCACCGCGGATCGGTGCTGGGGGCCGAGTGGGGAACCTCGCAGCCCACTCAGAAGAGCTTTGAAAGTCAACTGGTGCAGGCCTTTCTCCAGTGGGATCCCGCCAAGCCGGTCTGGGTGGAGTCGGAAAGTGCCAAAGTGGGCCAGCTTCATTTGCCCCCTGCTCTTTGGCAGGCCATCACCCAAGCCGACTGCGTAGAGGTGCAGTTGCCTCTAGAAGAACGGGTGAAGGGGTTGATCGCCCACTATCCCCACTGGATAGCCCACCCCCAGGCGCTAAAGGAAAAATTGCTGTCTTTGAAGTCCCGCTACGGCCAGGCCTGTTTGCAGCGCTGGTTTGAGCTCATCGACGCCCAAGACTGGCCGCAATTTGTGCGGGAGCTACTGCAGCAGCACTACGATCCCACCTATCGCCACGGCCTGCAGCAACACTTTAACCGTATCCGCGCTCGCCTTGAGCTGCCTGACCTCTCCGAGAGCAGCCTACAGGAGGCCGCTGTCCGACTCAGGGGGATGTCGTTTTGACCTGCGCCAGCCCTCGCCGGGCAAGCGCGACCAAGTCTGGCGGCGGAAATGTCAAGCAAAGTCCTGTTTGCCCCTCTCAGAGGGGAACTAGGGACTTCGAGGCTGACTGCTGCAGCTCCGACAGCAACGAGGCGGGGTGCTCCTTGTAGGGCCAGGCAAAAGCGTGACGAAAAGCCGCCTCCTGACAGCGCTTGAGCTGGTCGAAATCGATAATGTCGTGCGTGAGCAAGTTTTCGTACTCAAACGGCAGGCGCACGTTGTGCAGGCCGGCGTTGTCGGTGCAGATGGCGATATCTACCCCCGCGTCAAAGCAGCGGTCGAAGACGATTTTGAGGGGCTCCAAGCTGGGCAGCGTCCCCGTCTTCAGGTAAGTGGTGGGACAGACCTCCAGGCATTGGCCGCGCCGCGCCAGCTCTGGCAGCAGCTCTGGGTAGTGGAGAGGGATCTGGATCCCGTGGCCAATCCGCGAGACATAGGGCAGCAGCTCTGGGTAACAGCCATCCAAAGTCTCATAGAGATGGGCAGTGGTTTTGAGGCCACGGGCCAGGGCATATTTGAACAGCTCAATCCACTCGTCCATGCGTTCGCCGTAGGCCTTATCTCCCCCCGCCAGGTCGATGGCAGACACGTATTCGGACTCGGCGGCGGCCTCCACCATGGCGCGGTTGATATGGCTGGGCAGGCGGGAGTGCAAACACACAATCTGGGTGGTGACGATGGGATATTCCCGCTGCTGGCTGGCTTGCCCTACCGTTTCGATAACTTGGCGCATCTGCTTGAGGCGATCCGCCTCGTCCAAGCTGGGATCTGTGCGCAGATAGGGGGTGTAGCGAATCTCTAGATAGGCCAAATCCTCAAAAACATAGGCCCCCCGCAGCAGACGGTAGATGAAATAAGGTAAGCTTTCCAGGGTTTGCACCTGTTCCACTAGCGTGTGCAGCTCCAAGTAATCTTCAAGGGTGTTGCGCGGGCGGGTGTAGAACTCCTCAAACTCGGCGTAGTCAGGAAAGCGTGCTGCCAGAGGGGATCCCTGGCGATGCAGGTAGCGCCACAAAATCCTAGGAACGACCGAACCGCCTAGGTGGCGGTGTAACTCCGCATGCAGTGCCATACTTCAAAGCTTCCCCCAGAGGCTCCCCTCACCGCCCGCCAAGGGCGGACCTGGCTTGGTTGTTAAGTACTATTTCTACTGTTATCCAACAGCGGCAGTCCTGTCCAGGCGCAATTGCGCAGGGTCGGCTAGCCGGGGGCCAGGTGATGAGGTTTCTAATAGCCAGGTTTGATGACCAGGTCAATGCTTGAGTCCTGGTCGAGCCCGGCCAGGGATCCCGGCAAACTAGGTAAAGAGCCTTAAGATAGTTCTGGAGGTTTGCTGAGCAGAGATACTCAGGAGCGATTCTGGTAAAAGGCTGTTGGCTGTAGCCGACGGCAATCCCCCTGGAAGGGTGTGGTATGAACTTAGCGTAACGAGGTTATCTTCATGGCGCTGCCCAGCTTGCACGAGTTTCCCTGGCTGACCACGGTCATCGTCTATCCGGTGGTGGCCGCCCTCTTCATCCCCTTGATCCCGGCGCCCGCTGGGGATCCCACTACCCGCGTCTACGCGCAAAAGTTGGCAGAACGGGTTCGCTGGTTTGCCCTCTTCATCGCGGTTACCGACCTGCTCATTTTGCTGGCTGGCTTCTATGTCGGCTATGACCCCAGCCAGACAAGCTTACAACTGCTGGAGCGCTACACCTGGGTGCCGCAGGTGGGGCTGAGCTGGTCGGTGGGGGCCGATGGCCTTTCCATGCCGCTGATCCTGCTCACGGCTTTTGTGACCACGCTTGCCATCTTGGCCGCCTGGCCGGTCACCCTCAAGCCGCGCCTGTTTTATTTTCTGATGTTGGCCATGTACGGCGGGCAGATCGGGGTGTTCGCCGTGCAGGACATGTTGCTCTTCTTCCTGATGTGGGAGCTGGAGCTGATCCCGGTGTATTTGCTCCTCTCCATTTGGGGGGGGTACAACCGCCTCTATGCGGCCACCAAGTTCATTCTCTACACCGCCCTCAGCTCCCTGTTTATCCTGGTGGCGGGCCTGGCCATGGCCTTCTACGGGGATCCCATCAGCTTTGACATGACGGATCTGGCCCACAAGGCCTATCCGCTGAGCTTCCAATTGCTGCTGTATGGGGCCTTCCTCATCGCCTACGGGGTGAAGCTGCCCGTCTTCCCTTTGCACACCTGGCTGCCCGATGCCCACGGCGAAGCCACGGCGCCGGTTCACATGTTGCTGGCCGGGATCTTGCTTAAGATGGGGGGCTATGCCCTGATGCGCATGAATGTGGGCATGCTGCCGGATGCCCACCTCTACTTTGCGCCGGTGCTGATCGTGCTGGGGGTGGTGAACATCATCTTTGCCGCCCTCACCTCCTTTGCCCAGCGCAACCTCAAGCGCAAGATCGCCTACTCTTCCATCAGCCACATGGGCTTTGTCCTCATCGGGATCGGATCCCTGACCGAAATCGGCATGAGCGGCGCCATGCTGCAGATGATCTCCCACGGGCTGATCGGGGCCAGCCTGTTCTTCTTGGTGGGGGCCACCTACGACCGCACCCACACGCTGGAGCTGGAGGAAATGGGCGGCGTCGGCCTGAAGATGCCCAAGATTTTCTCCATGTTCACCGCTTGCTCGCTGGCCTCTCTGGCTCTGCCGGGGATGAGCGGCTTTGTGGCGGAGCTGATGGTGTTCATCGGCATGGCCACCACCGATGCCTACTCCCTCCCCTTCCGGCTGGTGGTGGTCTTTCTGGCGGCGGTTGGGGTGATCCTGACTCCTATCTACCTGCTGTCGATGTTGCGGCAGATCTTCTTTGGCCCGGAAAACAAAGAGCTGACCGAACACGAGGAACTGGTGGATGCCGAGCCGCGGGAGGTGTTCATCATCGCCTGCCTGCTGATCCCCATCATCGGCATTGGGCTCTATCCCAAGCTGGTCACTAGCCTCTACGACCAGTCCACCAATGCCCTGGTGGCGCTGCTGCGCCAAGAACTCTCCTCTATTGGAGCGACGGTTGCCCAAGCTCCTGCTCTCTACAGCGCCGACTGAAATGGAGGCGAGGGAGGCTGGGGCAGCTTGTCAGCAAGGCGTGCCACTGGTCCAGCCGGTCTCGGCTTTTTTCTCACTGGGCACCGGAAGGGCTGGGGTTAGGCGAGTGCCCCGCCTGTGTATCTCCGCTGTGCTTGCCGCTCTCGTCAGCTCGAACCCGCATCCAACCAAACAACGTTTCGACCGTCAGTTGGATCCCTTGGGCAAACGCGGGAACGGGGATCAGCTCTTGCGGATCCTCATGCACGGTTGGCTGCTGTCCGGCAGGGTAGGCGAAAACGAGCCTTTCTTCGGGAGCTACGATCCACCCCATCTGGCAGCCGTGGGCCAAGCCGATCAAAATTTTCTTGACCAGCTTCATTTGATTTTGATCGGGAGAGAGAATCTCGATCATCCAATCTGGGCAAAAGGGAATGAGATTTTGAATGGTGCCATCTTCATCCACAGGGATCCGATCCCAGGCGATCACAGAAATATCGGGCACAATCGCATAGCCGGCAAAAGTGCAGCGCAACTCTGGAAATGCCCACCCGAGGCGTTTGGGTTTGAGGTTTGCGTTGATAAAAGAAGTTAGCTCCCCCTGGAGTAGGCTGTGCTTTCCCTGTGGCATGGGCTTCTGGATGATCTCTCCCTCGATGAATTCACTGGCGGGTTGAGCTTCTGGCTGCTGCAGAAACTCTTCCAGGGTTAGGGGCTTGGCAGACAGACGAACCATGATTTCCTCCTCTCAAGTTGGTCTCTGACACAAAAAGGATTGAGGTTCAATCAGAACAGGTCCCTGTCGGGCTGTCGCCAAGCGGCTTGGCGGTCATAAGGGCTTTTGCCAGAAAATAACCCCATCAGCGGCCCCAAGATGGCCCCAAACACAAAGCCGCCCGCGTGGGCCCAGTAGGCGATCCCTCCCCCCTGCATGCCGATGTTGGTGGGCGTCTGCAGGCTGGCGATGCCGTAAAACGCCTGCTGTACAAACCAAAAACCCAAAAACACCCAGGCGGGAACGTAGACGGTTGTGATAAAAATGCCCAGGGGTACCAAAGTCAGGATCTCAGCTCGCGGGAAACGCAAGATATAAGCTCCCAACACCCCGGCAATGGCCCCACTTGCCCCCAGCGAAGGAATGGTGGATTCCATATCGAAAAACCACTGGGTTAGGGCGGCCAAGGCTCCACAAGTCAGGTAAAAAATGAGGTAGCGCACATGCCCCAAGCGATCCTCAACATTGTTGCCGAAAACCCACAAAAAGAGCATGTTGCCGCCAAGATGCAAAAAGCCCCCGTGCAAAAATTGCGAGGTAAATAGCGTTACCCATTCGGGGCGCAGCGAAGAGGTGGCCTCCCCCCGAAAGCTGGCCGTCAGTTCCGCTGGCACCACTGCCCACTCTCGGAAGAAAGCCGCCAGCTCTTGCGGTGATAGGGTAAGCTCATACACAAAAACCAGGATGTTGATAAGCACCAAAGCATAGGTAACGTAGGCAGTGCGGGTGGTTGGGTTGCGATCTTGCAGGGGTACCACAGTCGGGATCCGGTTAACATCACCCTCTAGCCTACCCTGCTGCGCCTTCTCAGGCCCAACTTGGGGCTACACTAGGGTAGTTTGTCGGTGGGATCCCTAAACTGCAAAGGGGTTTTGGCCGTCCCCCCGCAGCCGACGCTGGATTTGGAGGAGTGGATCGATGTTTGAGGTCGAGAGCCGAACTGCCCCGCTCAAGTTCTTGATTGTCGAGGATCATCCCGAGGTCGCCCAAAACAATTGCGAATGGCTGCAACGGCTTGCAGCCGATGCTCAGTGCATCACAGTCTCCAACCCGATGGACGCCATCCTGCGCCTGCAGCGGGAACAGCCGGACTTGGTAGTAGCCGACTTGCTCTACGGCCAAACCAGCGGCGAACAGTCTGCCGAGCCGGGCCTAGAGTTCTTGCGCCATATTTTCGAGAACTACCCCACCCTGAACGTGATGGTTTATTCCAGCGAGCCGCTGCTGCTAACTCCCCTGGTGGGCCTAATCAGCAAGCACCAGGGCGGATTTGCCGCCGTCAACAAAATGGAGCGGCGCAGTGTCTTCTTGGAAGGAGCCAAAAGTGCCCTCAATGGGGAATTGCGCATGCCGCGAGAGTTGCGCGGCTTAACAAAGCTGACGGAGCGGGAAATCGAGGTCTTGAACCTGCTCTGCAAAGAGGCCCTCACCGACCAGGCCATCGCCGACCGCATTCACACGAGCAAAAAAACCGTACAAAACTGTATTCAAAGGCTCAAAGAGAAACTGGATATCTTTGGCTCTGAAGATGAGATCAACGCTCGCGTTGCCATGTGTATGGCAGCCGTTCAGAAAAAGCTTATCCAGTGGTAGTTCATTTAACCTCGCGTAAGAGTAGACAGAGAGGGTAGAATATCTTCTCGAAAGGGAACCTCGTTTTGATTTACCCTCTCCAGCTCAGCCAACATGAGAGGGTTGACGCGATTCAGATAGGGGATTAGCACCTGCTTTAGCCTGGGGCGGTAGAAACGGTGGTAGCTATACACGGGAGTGGCTGGAAATCCCCGCCGAATCTTGTGGGATCCTCCAGCTCCGGGATCAAAGTTGCGGATCCCTTCGCGGATGGCTAGGGCAATCGGCTCGTAGTAGCACACATTAAAGTGCAAGAACTTCACCTCTTCTCGGCAGCCCCAGTAGCGCCCAAAGAGGCGATCCCCTTTGCGGACGCAAAAAGACATCCCCACAATTTCTGTATTTCGTTCCCCGGCCACCAGCACCAGCCGCTGCCGGTAGTTGGGATAGAGAGATTCGAAAAAGCGGCGGTTGAGATATTTGCTCCAGTTCCAAAATTGGGCGCAGGTGTTGCTGTAAAAGTCGTACATGAGAGAGAGAAGGCGCGGCGTGATCTCCTCTCCGGTGTAGATCTTGAGTTCTATGCCGCTTTTTTCCATGGCGGCCCGCTCTCGCTTGATGTTGCGCCGCTGGTTGGCGTTGAACTGGCTCAAAAAGTCTTCGTAAGAGCGATAGCCGGGATTGTGCCACTGGTAGTTGTGGGTAATTCGGGGAGTCAATCCATCGGCCTCCAGTTGGGCCCGCCAGTCTAAGTCCACATAGAGCAGGCTGAACAGCGAAATATCATTGTCCTGGCAGAAGCGATCGATAGCAGCCAGCATCGACGGCCACACCTCTGCTTCCGAGTAGTCGGGATGGACGAGAATGCGATAGCCGGTGGCCGGCGTAAAAGGGGCCATGCCGATCAGCTTGGGGTAGTAGCGTTCTCCCAGTTGGTTGGCAACCGCAGCCCACTCTTGGTCGAAGACAAATTCGCCCTGGCTATGGCTTTTCAAATACAAGGGGGCAGCGGCGATGAGTTGCCCATCCGACTCCACCAACAGGTGACAGGGCAACCACCCCGTGTTGCGGCTGGCACAGCCGGAGGCTTCTAGGCTGTGCAGCCACTCGTACTCCAAAAAAGGAGAGGTGCGCTCCGTCTGCAGCGCTTGCCAGGCAGATGCTGGGATCCCGCGAATATCGTGGCACCAGCGCAATTTCAAACCGGTTGACATTTGCCTGTCCGGATAGACCAACTTGCCCTGCCGCGGCTGGGAGGGGATCCCCCCTCTAAGCTCAACCTAGGATGGAATCCCTGCGCCTCAAGGGTCCCATAGACGAAAGCCAGGCAACTGCTCTTTGCCCAGCCCAAAGCTTTCCCAGCGCTAGACCGTGCTTTTGTTAAGTTATTTTATTCGGGATCCCTGGGCTCGTAGTAGCGGTTGGCCAGCTCGAGAGCCATCTGAAACTTCTGCTCACGGGTGAGGTCGGCTCGCCGGGCGATCTGGGCAAAGCGGTTGACGTCTGGGGGCAAGAAGTCGAAAGGACGCTGTTCCCGCACAATATCTACGACCAAATCGCAAAGGGCCTGCTGGTAATCGTTGTAAAAAATTTCTCCCAAAGCCTTGAGGCGGCCATCGGGCACCGGATTGTTAAAGTCAATGGCCTGTAGCTCCCCTTGTTCGTCGATAAACAGCTCCACCGAGTTCATTTCATAGCCCAACGCCCGATTGATGATCCGGCAGGTGTCGATAACTTTTTTGCCCATCTCCGGCGTGAGAAACTCTGGATCGAACAGATATTCGCTGGCATCGAACTTGCGAAAGATGTATTTAATTGGGATGATCTTTCGGCCAATACAGAGAGCGCGAATCTGCCAGGGATAAGGACTTTTAACCTTCTCCTGGAGCATCATCACCTGGGATCCGGAGCGGTCGTAAAAGTAGAGAAGCTGCTCCATGTTGTAGGCGATTTCGACTCCGATGGCCTCCCGTCCCTCTGCCGGCTTGATCACGATTGGCCAGCCGAGATCTTCTGCCATCCCCTGCCAATCGAAGAACTTGTGATACTTAAAATCTTCGGCTTTCAAAGCTGGGGCCTCCTTGGGGGGCAGAATGTAAGTCTTGGGGATGGAGATCCCCAGCTCTTTGACCACCATGTAGGCGGCATCTTTGTTGCGCAGGTAGTAGTAAAAGCTGAAGGGGTTGTTGATGATGTACACCCCCCTGAAGGCAAAGCCCATGAACAGGCCGATGGCCTGGGGGTAAAGGTAGCTGAAGCGGTCTAGGATGAGGCGGTACTTGGTGCGGTAATCCAGGTTCACCTCGTGAATGGTGACATGTTCCGCCCGGATCTTGTAGGCTTGGCCGTTGCGGGCTTGAATGGGGGGAAGGGCGTTGAGACGGGCCAGGGTGTCGTCCCCAAAAGGCTCGCTGAAGTGCAGGCTGCCAACCCAGTAGTCTTCGATCATCCAGGCTCTCTCATCAAAAGCTCTCTGACTCCTCTGCAAGGGATCCTAGGCGAAGGCGCGGATTTGCGCTTGCCAGGTGGGCCAGTCGTGATCCCCTTCCCATACCTCCAGGTGATGGGGGATGTCGTTGCGGCGGAGGACTTCTGCCAGGCGCAGATTGTCGTTGAGGCAGTGGTCGCGGTGGGCGGTGAGCAGTTTTAGCTCGGTGTTGCGCCCGCCCAGCTGATCCCAGAGTTGTCGGCTCATGTTGGACAGGTAGGCCAAGGGGTTGATAAAATACAGCTCCTGTTCCGCCTGTTGGGGATCCCAGCCGGTGACGGATCCGAGGGCCGCCACATCGTAGGGCCCCCCCAGCGCCAGACAACGGCGCACCAGGCCAGGGTGCCGGCAGGTGAGGTTGACGGCGTGGGTGGCCCCCAGAGAGAAGCCTGCCACCACCAGAAAGTCATTTTGCGCTTCTGCTTTGGCGTAGGGGATCAGCTCTTCTACCCAGTGTTGCTCCAACAACAGCCAGCGATCCCGCCGCTGGGGCACGTCCAGCTCGCGGTTGAACAAGGTCTCCCAATCGAGGGTTTCCACGCAAAAGGCCTGCAAATAGCCCTGCTCCAAGTGATGGCCGAGGCTGGCGATAATGCCGCGATCTTCCAGATCGAAAAAACGCCCATTGCTGGTGGGCAGGCAGATGAGCGGGTAGCCGCGATGCCCAAAGTGGAGCATCTCCATTTCTCGGCCCAGAACCCGGGAGGCAAAGCGCAGATAACGGCGAGGGTAGGACATCGGATCCCTGGACAATCACTGAACCTCAGCCGGCTTTTGCAGCCGCCGTTGAGACGGGTGGCAACGCGAGCGCCAGAACGGCTGACAACTCCCCCGTGGCCTGCGTCTTTCAAGCGATCCCAAGAAATTTTAGGAGATTTCGGAGAACAAATCCTTGAGGGCAGTGCGGGCGGCCAAGTGCTTGCGGGTGGACTCGAGGATCTCGGCTTCCCGCCGCAGGCGATTTTCGGTGCTGACCATTTCCAGCAGCGCTTGCTGCTCCCGGGGAGCCCCGTGAAAGTGGCTGGCAACCCAGTAGGATAACTCTATCGGGGTAGTGGGCAGTCGCTCCGGCAGCTCCGTCTCCCGCTCCATTAGCTTGCCGGAGAGGCGCACCACATCCTGAAGTAGGGTGGAAACCTGCTGCACCAAGCCCTGCAAATCCGCAGTGGTCGGCTCATCCTCAATCCACTCCACCAGCCCCACCCGGAAGGGCTTTTCCCGCACGTAGTTCAACACCCGGAAGCGCTGCTGCCCCAAGGTCAAAATGTCCATGCGGTCATCCGGCAACCGCTGTACCTGCAACACCTCGGCACAACAGCCCACCCGCACCGGGGATCCCGTCTGGGGATCGAACATCAGCACCCCGAAACGGCGATCCGTCTCCAGGATGGTGTTGATCATCATGCGATAGCGGTACTCGAAAATGTGCAGCGGCAGGGGGCGGCCCGGAAACAACACCACCTCTGGCAGGGGAAACAGGGGTAGCTCACGTACGTCCACAGAAGAGGAAGGCATAAGGCTTTGCTTTTTGCGCTACTGAGTCTAGTTTAGCGATCTCGACGGAGCATGACTCTAGTCAATGATATGCTGGACTATACTGAAAATAATGTACAGTA
>NZ_JANSHJ010000068.1:0-2862 GCF_047502615.1 Synechococcus sp. W60.3
GCTCACGGTAACCCGCAGCCAGGTGCTCGGTCATCTCTTCTTCCAACACCTGCTCGTTCGCGTAAGCGGTGCGGAGCACTATGACGGCCTTGACCCCTTCCCGGATGCGCCGGCTGATCTCCTCTTTGGTCAACCTCTTAAGCTCCTCTCCGTCCATTCCGCCCTCCATGCTTAACCCACAAAATACGCGACACTACCTTCCACCTGGGGCCTACTGCGCCTTAAGGCAGAAGAGAATGCCCTTAGCCAAGAGGGAAAAAAGCAAGTGGTCAAGGAGTTTTTTAGTTGTCTAGAGGAGATCTCTGGCCAAAAAGGAATTGCTGGCTCCAACGGTCTAAACCTTCTTATGCAATTGGGAGTTGAAGAGTATCTGGGCCTCACAGGACTGGGTCTGGCTTTAGCTCAGGAGTTTGGCTTTTGGGCCACGGCCATCTACCACGACGTCAAAGGAGGAGAGTAATGGGTGTAGCCATTCCCCTGCAGTCTATCCACCTCCAAGAGGGGAGCCGAGTGGTCATCCATTCGTTGACCTGGCAAGACTGCGAGAACATTCTGGAAGAGCTGGGCGAAGATCGCCATACTCGCATTGCCTACTGCAATGGAACTTTCGAGATTATGTCTCCCTTATCCAAGCATGAACGCCCTCATCGCATCGCTGGAGATATTGTAAAAGCTCTCCTCGATGCTCAGGGGAGAGACTGGGAAGATTTTGGCTCAACAACCCTCAAAAAATCTGGCAGGGCTGGAGTAGAACCAGACACCTGTTTCTATGTCAATCACCTGGAGCAGGTGCGTGGCTGTGAGGGAAGGATCGATGTTGATTTGTTCCCCCCACCCGATCTGGCCATTGAGTCCGATGTTACTTCCCAAACTTTTATCGATGCCTACAAAGCTATTGGCGTGCCAGAAGTTTGGATCTTGAATGAGCGAAGTTTGCGGATATTTATCTTGCAGGAGCAAGACTACGTCGAATCCAGCCGCAGCCAGCTTTTTCCAGACTTCGACATCCCCAAGCTTGTGCCTCAGCTCATTCAACGGGCCTTAGAGATTGGCACCAGCGCCATGTTGCGTGAATTTCGGCAAACTCTTGGCAACTCCTAACCCTTTTTCCCTTTTTTGGAGAAGATCCCATGACTGGTCATCGCTCTGCCCGCCCTGGCAACACTCCCCAGCCGCTTCCTCGTCCTCCCAGGCCAGGGGATCCCAGCCGCCAGCCACCCCAGGAAAATCGACCTAAAGGAGGTAATGGTGGGGGAAACCAGCCGCGCGGTGGAGGTGGTGGCCGAGGGGGCAACAATTCTCAGCCCTCACCGTGGCTAGGTCACCCCTTGGATCCCACGCCCAACCCCGATCCCACCGCTGGCTTTGTTGAATATTTGCGTTGGATGCGAGCGCCACTCGATGCTTTTAAAGACGGCACCAAGGCGGAGCTGGCGCACCAAGTGGAAACCAGGATCAACTTTGGAGCTCGCTTGAAGGTTTTGAATGAGCGCACCCAGCGTATTGCCAGCAACACCTTTCAGGTCACCTGTCCCTGGCGAATTCGAGTCGGTGGAGCCAAAGGCCCGGAGAGCATGCTGCTCCCTGCTTTCGATCACTTAGGGATCCCTTACATTCCCAGCTCCACCCTGCGCGGCGTAGCCCGATCCCAGGCCATTCGAGAGCTGATGCGGGAGCGCAACCTCTCTTGGGAGGAAGCGGACAAAGCTGTAGCTCCTTGGTTTGGTCACCTACAAGCTGGCGAACAAGACAGTGCTGGCAAGGTAATTTTTCTGGATGCCTACCCGGTACCCACTCGGCCCCAGAGGTGGGAGGATCCCGATAACTCCAAAACCGGAGGCCTGGCGGTAGATATTGCCAACAATATCTGGAAATGGAATGGAAAGAATCTTGACTACTCTCCTAACCCTAACTTGTTCTTTTCTCTCAAACAAGCCACTTTTTTGATTGGCCTACGCAAAGGCCCCGGCTGTACCGACCAGATATTGGCTCAAGTCAAGGAGTGGCTGATCCAGGGTCTAGAGCAAGGGGTGGGATCCCAGGTGAATACTGGCTATGGCCGGCTGATCCCCCTAGGAAAATCGCTGGACAAGATGCCAGGGGAATTCTTGCGGCTGCCCTTTGAGCTAGAAGGCCAACTCATTCACGGGCGTCAAGTAGCTAACTGGAATCCGGGTAGGAATCGCTATGATAATCGACCCATTGCCGAAGTGCGGCCTGTGGCTTTTAAGAATATGCTGCGCTACTGGTTTCGCACTTTTGCCTTGGGGGTTTTGCCGGTTGTTCAGGTTCAGAAGTGGGAAGGACAACTGTTTGGCTCCATCACCCCCGAGCAGAAACACGGCTGGATCCATGTGGATTTGCTGAACGGCAAAGTCTCTCGGCCGGGGCCCAATCAGCGAAGAGAAGCCGCAGGCCAACAGGAAGGGATCCTTGTCTTGAGTTTTTCTAGCGAGTGCCAAAATTACGCTTCCCAAGCAGAGCAGGAGGCGGTGAAAAGGCTCTTTACTAACCTCACCTGGATGATGTTCCATCTGGGGGGTGTGGGCCAAGGCGCCAGAAGACCCTGCTACTCCCGCCAGAACCGCGACCGGCCTCCCTGGTGGCGGGGCTCTACCCTAATTCCTAAGTCAGAGGATCCCTTTTGGAGGCGGCCAGGATCGGTGGTCGAGTTTCAGAAGCTTTTCCAAAAGCGACTGGGCAGCTTCTTTGAGGCTCTCAAGACTCTAACCCAGCAAGCCATTAACCTCAACAGCCCACAAAGTTTTGGCCGAGTTGACAGGGATAAATGGCCAGAAGCGGTAGATGCTACAGCCTTTTAATTTAAAATAGGGTACAGGTATTCAAGAGGAAGGAGAGAAA
>NZ_JANSHJ010000022.1:0-43960 GCF_047502615.1 Synechococcus sp. W60.3
TCTCTCCTTCCTCTTGAATACCTGTACCCTATTTTAAATTAAAAGGCTGTATCTTCTCAGTGCCGGACAAAAAAGCCCGAGAAGCGGCTAGTCGAGGCAGAGCGAGGGATCCGGTCATGCAGCAGTTCATTTGGGTTTGGGGAAGCGGCTGGCTTTTGGCTATGGCCTTGGCCAGGGGAGGATGGGCCCAAGCGGAGGTAGCGGCTCTTTTGCCCGCCGGACAGCCGGCTATATCGCCCTCTCTCCCTGTGCCGTCGAACATCGACCAGAGGGAAGCTCGACTCAGCCCCTACCAGCGCTGGCAACAGCAGCATGCTGCCGCGGAGATTCCCTCTTCTGGGTTTGGGGAGGTCTTCTACCGCCTCGCTCAGAAAGCGGAACAGAGCCCAGAGGGGCTGCCTTTTCCACTGCGGCCAGCCGGGATCCCTCTGGGAGAGGGTAGCCCTTTTTTCCTCCATGTCAACGGGCTGGTCTACCAACTGTCCTATTGAAATAGGCGGGGAGGTTTTCGCGTTAGCAGGACGGCTATTTCAAGCCCTGCTGAACCTCTCCTCTCCCTGGGGGTGAGGGATCAGTAATGATTCCCCACCTTGCGGTGGTGGACGGCGGTGAGGCCCTCCAGGTTGGAGACCCGCCCGGCTTCTAGGGTGCTGTAGACCACCCAGTGGTCGCTGGTTTCTAGGCGGCTGGCCACGCGGCACTCCAGGTAGGCCAAGGCATCGGCCAAGATGGGGGATCCGTTGGCGGCGGGGTAGGTCTTGATGCCGGCAAAGCGGTCGGCTCCCGGCGGGAAGCGCTTCAGGAAGTGGCGCATTAGGGACTGGTGATGGCCTTCCTGCAACACGTTGAGGACAAAGGTATCGCCCACCTGCAGGAAGGACTCGATGGCCCGGTCTTTGGCCACGGCAACGCTGATCCCCGGCGGATCGCTGCTGGCCTGGGCCACCCAGGAGGCGAGCATGGCGCTGGTGGCCTGCCCTTTGCGGGCGGTGAGGATGTAAAGGCCATTGCTGATGCGGCCTAGGGCGCGATCCAAGTCGGCATCCAGGGCTTTCATCTGCTGAATGGTGCGATCCCGCGTTAGCCACTGCCCCAGGTCGGTGCCGGCTTCCTCCGCCAATTGCAGCAGGGTTTCGTCTAGGGGTTGCTTGAGGAGAATAGGAGGGAACACTTCTTTGGCGCCCATCTCCTGCAGCGTGTTGCGGCAGAGGTAGACCGACTCGTCATCTGCTCCCCCCGACTCGAACAGGCCAAAGCCTTGTTTGCTGTGGGCAGCAGCCAGGAGGGTTTTCAGCAGCACCTGGGTGGAGGCCGCATCAGGCCCCGCTTGGGGCGGCATGCCTATCACCACACCAGCGGCCAAGCTCATCAGCTCGCGCACCTCGTGGGCATCCAGCAGCCGCAGATCCGCCAGCTCTACGGCAACGCCGGTTTTTTGGATGCCGCGGGCAATGGCTTGGGCCAATGCTTCCGCCTGGCCATAGCCCGATAGGTAGAACACCGCCACCATTCGTTCGGCTTTGGCCTGCTCCAGGCTCCAAGTGCGGTAGTGCTCCACCCAATCAGACAGGTGGTGGCGCAGCAGGGGGCCGTGGCCGGTAGCAATGGCGGCGATGGGGGGCAGGGACTCCATGCGCTTCAGGGCCGAGAGTACCGAGCGGGCGTTGGGCCCCATGAGGCAGTCGTAGTAGAGCTTGAAGTCGGCCTGTAGCAGGTGGGGATGCTCGTCCCAGGCAAAGTCATCGCAGTAGTGCATCCCAAAGACGTCGCAGGTGTAGAGGATCTGCGTGCCGTGGTCGTAGGTGAGGATGGTGTCGGGCCAGTGCAGGTTGGGAGCAGAGATGAACTCCAGAACATGTCCCTTGCCCAGATCCAGGCGATCCCCCTGCTTGACCACCAGGTGCCGGAAGGGGCGATGCACCAGGTTTTCCAAAAATTGCACGGCCACTTTGGAGGCCACTACCGTCATTTGGGGCGCCAGCTCCAGCAGATCCCCGACTAGGCCGCTGTGATCCGGCTCGGTGTGGCTGACCACCAGGTAGTCGAGGGTGGCGGGATCCAGGAGGCCTCGCAGCAGATCCAGGTACAACTGGCGAAACTTCTCGTGGGAGGTGTCGATGAGGGCCACCTTCTCCCCGCGAATTAAAAAGGAGTTGTAGGTGGTGCCGTTTTCCAGGGCGAACTCGATATCAAACCGATCCCGATCCCAGTCCTGGGAGCGGATGGCAAGGGTATCGGCTCCAATGAGCAGCGTCTGCAGCGTAAGATGGCCTGAACGCGGTGCAACTGCCGTAACGGCCATGTTTTCCCCCTCTGCCAAATGGCAACTTTACCTAACTGCCCTCTGCACTCATCGTAACCGTGATGTAACTAAATGTTGAGGAGCCGCCAAGTTTTGATTTTCTGATGAAATGCTTCAGGGATCCCCAAACTGCCGACCCCCGCAGGGTCTGGGAGCAAAAGCTGCGGCAAACTGGGCCAGGGTGTGGCGCAGTTGATCCAAGTTTTGGCCGTTGGCGGCGGACACAAACAGGGCCTTGGGGTAGAGCAGGCGCACGTCCTCGACCCATTCGGGATCGAGGCGGTCAATTTTGTTAAACACCAGTTGTCGCGGGCCGGTGGCCAGGGGCATCTCGTCCAGCAATTTTTCCACCGCCTCGATGTGCCCTTCCCAGTTGGGGTGGGAGAGATCCACCACGTGCAGCAGGGCATCCGCCTCCGTCACCTCCTCCAGCGTGGCCTGGAAGGCCTCTACCAATTGCTCAGGCAGCTCGGTTAAGAATCCCACCGTGTCGGTCAACAGCACTGCCTGCTGGCCGGGCAGCTCCAGCCGCCGCGTAGTGGGATCCAAGGTGGCAAAGAGTTGGTCGGCCACGTAGACCTGGGCATGGGTGAGGGCATTGAGGAGGGTGGATTTGCCGGCGTTGGTGTAGCCCACCAGGGCCACCACGGGAATTTGGGATGCCTCGCGCCGTTGGCGCAGCCGCTGGCGGTGGCGGCGCAGCTCTTCCACCTCTTGCCGCAGCTTGCTGATGCGCCGCTGGATGGCCCGCCGCTCCATTTCCAGTTGGGTCTCCCCCGGGCCCCGAGTACCGATCCCACCCCCCAGCCGCGACATGGTGCGACCGCGACCGGCCAGGCGAGGCAGCAAATACTGCAGTTGCGCCAGCTCCACCTGCAGCTTCCCGGCTCGGGTTCTGGCCCGCTGGGCAAAAATATCCAGGATCACCTCGCTGCGATCCACCACCCGCACCCCCACCGCCTCTTCCAGGGTGCGCACCTGGCTGGGGGTAAGTTCCCGGTCGAACACCACCAAGTTAGCGCCCAGATCCTGGACCAGCAGAGCCAGCTCTTGCACCTTACCGGATCCGATTACCGTGGCCGAATTGGGGCCCTCCCGCCTCTGCCAGAGGGCTTGCAGCACCTGTCCGCCGGCACTCTCCACCAGGCGGCTCAGCTCCGCCAACCCATCCATGAGATCCTCGTAGCTCTGCCCGGACTCCTGCAGCCCCACCAGGATGGCCCGATCCTGATCCAGATCCACCTGGCGGGCGGTCAACTGGCGCCGAAACCCATCCTCCAGCTCCGCCACCAGCTCCTGCAGATCCTGTTCTGCCAGGATCCCCAAAGGCAGAGGCTCAGAGACCCGCCAGCGGCTCTCTCCCTCCGGCACCAGATGGGCTAGGTAGGCCCAGTGGACAAAGCCCGTGGCTCCTCCCCCGCGGCGCAGCCGTCCTCCTGAGGGGGACACCGACAGGGTGATGAGGGCGTCTAGACGCTGCAGGGCCATGGCCGTCAGCGCTTTTCGACCGGGACCCCCTTCCCCCGTTTGGGTGGTGATGCAGCGGATCCCGGACAGGCGCTCGGCCCCCTGGCGGGGCAATTCCCAAGCGGGAATCTGGGTTTCAAAAGGGGATCCCACCCCTACGCGGATCACCTGGCCGCGCCGGTTGAGGTAAACGCTGATGGGCCGGCCTTCCAACTCTTGGGTCAGGGATCCCAGCCGTTGGGCAAACTCCACCGTCACCAGGCGGTTGGGGGGTAGGCGCAGTTGGTAAAGCCGTTGCAGTTGCTTTTGTTGGTGGGGCTTTAACCCTTTGGCCTGTTCGGGAAAGCGTCGTGGAGCGATAGCAGAGCTGAAGCGGGGGTCGGTCTGATGGCGAGAGGTGCTAGCCCTGGGCATAGGGACGGGGAAAGACCCAAAAACAAGCTTTCATCTACCATACACGCTAGCTGACAGCAGGAACTTGGGATCCAAAAGCAACGGCGGCAAACACTGGCCCAGTGTTGCGGGGGCAACAGTACGGCGATGTCATCAGCAACGGGTGCAACATTCAAACCAAGGTCATTCCCGAACAAAAGTAGGCGGAATACTTCCATGACCCAACCGAGGTACGCATGGGGCAGCCAAACCCAGACGATCACAGGCTTCCTGCTCGCCCATCATCTGCTCAAGGTCAACCCCAAAGATGTCAATGTGTTGGATCTGCCCAAGCGGGGATCCCTGTATTGAGCTTGCTGTCGGTGAGAGAGTTTCCAAATCAGTTGGGCATCCCTTTCGCTCCGTGTTGCCGGAATCCTGCTGCAACTTGGAATAGCTGCATAAATCGGAAAAATCCGTAGTGCCAGCTCTTAGTTATCATAGATGCACGATTTCAACATCACCCCATTTTCTGCGCAAATATTCAGCAACCAGCCTACGATGACAGTGCTCAGGAGTAGCTTCACTACAAAGCAGACACCCTCCATCGAGAATACTTTTATCCACTTGATCTTCAATGCGACGCTCGGCCATCAACGACAAAAACTGTCTCTCATAATTAGACCAGTCACCACTAGCTTTATAAGCATCAAGAATTTCTTGGGTCGGTGCCAATTCTGGCAAATGAATGTATCCAAGCTTACAGATCTCGTGAAGGAAGAACTCTAGGTCATTCTTTTTCGTGAATCCTGCCAGTTGTGAGGTATTGTTAAGTCGAGCATCAACAACTCGAACTAGACCAGGCTGTTTTAAACGATTAAAGAACTGTTCTGCACTTTTCTTCGTAAACCCTATTGTAAATATCTTCATGGCCTCGCGCTCCGCTCATCACTTTTTGACATTTTCTCATCTCGATAGGCGACACGCCTGCCTTGAATGAGATAGGCTTCGGCTATACACTCTTCCCGACTTCTAAACAAGTCGCCCTCTGGAAGTTTGCAAAGGGCAAGAAGACGAGATTCTAGAGCCTCATGAGTCTCCAAAGAGCCATTGGCCAAGATGTGGTTGACCGGAATCCCACTTTGAAAAAGTTTACGCGCCACCAGCAACGATCTATGACATTCAATAGGGTCTTTCTCAGCACACATCAGTGCGATCCGATACCGACTAGAACCTTGGATCAGACGGTCGATCCCTTCGAGGAAGGCTGGCTCATTTGCCAGTCGTTCATACTGAATCCTACCCTGATCATAGCAGCTCAGATTTTCGCTACGTCCTCCCAATTCTTTGCCCAGAAAGACGTAAGCAATACCTGCTGCCGCTAAAGCACTTTTCAACTTTTCTTGTGAATATTGAGGGACGTAACGGCTATATGGACGTGAGCGAACGTCGCCAATACCGGTGATGTTGTACTGGCGCAGTAAGTCTATGAAAAAATCAATCTCGTGGTTTGAGTGACCAATCGTGTAGATCTCTGATTTCATATGAGTCGACCTGAGTAGAGAACAGCCGCTATCAGCTTGTAGTAATAGCCCAAGTAGGGATCGCTAAGGCTAACACACAGCACCGGATCGGGGATGTCATATTGACCGTCTTCGCCCATTAGGAAATCCCGTTCAATCACAGGATCGGTAACATCCATGCAGTATTTTACTTCCTTGTATACAAACTCGCCGCGTACTCTACGCTTAGAATTCGGGTATCCTGGTGCCTTGTAACCAACCAACAGACGCAAATGCTCGACCGGTACAAGGTAAAGAGAAACTCCGCTTTCTCGCCCGACACTTAACCGGTTGTTCCACCCAGCATAGCTGCTCTCGCCAGTGCCCCAGAGATTCTCAGGGTTGTCTAGCCAACTGTTGATATCCTCCCAAGGCAGGTGGCCAACTTTTTTCCAGCGGTGCTTTGGATTGATAACGTGGTTCTCCCTCTGGTGAGGTAGTGGCTGAGGTGTATCACAAGAGACACAGAGAATATCAAGAAGTTCTGGGTCGCCACCGCTCTCGTAGTACCTCTCATGTTCAGAGACCTCATGTGACGGGCGGCTGCTGACAGGACGCACCCATTCTCCTGGCTCTCCGTTCTGCCATTCCTTGCCGGCAATACAGCGACCGGCCATTTTTCTGGAGTTGGCGAAACAGACAATCGTCTTGACGTAAGACATACAGGCTTCTGGGGCAAGGGCAAAGGCTCAATGGGAGTAATTTTCGGCTTCTTGAAAGTCCAGTAGTCAAATCCGTTCTTCAGGGCGAAAGGGGATCAAAAGAGCGCGGGGCGCCCTGGCATGGCGAGAGACCAAGATCAACGCCACAATACTGAGCAGATAGGGCAACATTAAGAAAAACTGATAGGGGATCCGGCTACCCCAAAGCTGCTGAAGGCGCAATTGCAAAGCATCAAACCCGGCAAACAGCAACGCTCCTCCTAAGGCTCGCCAGGGATCCCAAGCGGCAAAAACCACCAGGGCAATGCAAATCCACCCCCGCCCATTGACGATATTGAAGAAAAACGCATCGAACGCAGAGAGGGTTAAAAAAGCACCGGCCACGGCCATCAAAGCACTGCCCACCATCACGGCTCCGGTGCGAACAGCATAGACCGGGATCCCCTGGGAAGCGGCAGCCTGGGGATTTTCTCCAACCATGCGCACGGCCAGGCCCAGGGGAGTTCGATAGAGGATGTAGGCCATGAGGGGCACCAAAACAAGGCTGAGGTAGGTGAGGGGCGGCTGGGTAAACAGGGTTTCTCCCAGAAAGGGCAGGCTGGAGAGACCGGGGATCGGCCAAGGACTGAAGGGGACGATTTTGGGGGGAGAGGTGACCTGGGGCAGGGCCATGCGATAAACAAAATAAGCAGCATTGATGGTCAAGAGGGTAATGCCAATGCCGGTGACGTGCTGGGAAACTCCAAGGCGGACCGTCAACAGGCTGTGAATCAAGCCCACACCTGCACCGAGGACGGCAGCAAAGGCTACGCCCCACCACAATCCGGATCCCTGATAGACCACCAGCCAACCGGTCATGGCCCCCAGGGTCATGATCCCTTCGATGCCCAGATTGAGAACGCCGGCCCGCTCACAGAGGACTTCGCCCAAAGTGCCAAAGAGCAAGGGAGTGGCAATGCGCAGGGTGGCCACCCAGAAGCTGGTGGTGCTGATTAAGCTGATTAGACTCAGGAGTGCAGACACGGGTGCTCAGTCCCAGCGCAGACGATAACGGGCCAATCCCATGCAGACCAACATCCACAGCAGGGCAGCAGCAACAATGACATCGGCAAGATAGGTGGGAACGCCCAAGCTACGCCCCATGGTATCGGCTCCCACATAAACCCCGGCAATGAAAACTGCGGCCCCCACCACTCCCAAGGGATGCAGTTGGGCCAACAGGGCAACGACGATGCCGGTGTAGCCAAAGCCAGGGGATAAATCCAAGGTGAGATAGCCCTTGAGCCCGAGGAGTTCACAAGCTCCCGCCAAGCCTGCCAGCCCACCTCCCAACAATGAGGTATATAAAATAACTCTCCGGACTGGGATGCCGAGGAACCTGGCCGCTTCTGGGTTGGCGCCTACGGCTCGCATTTCTAGGCCCCAAACGGTGAACCGCTCTATGGCCCACACCCCCAGGGCAGCGAGCAGGGCGATGATTAAACCAGCGTGGAGACGACTGCGGGGGATCAGCCGCGGCAGTAGGGCGGCATCCACAAGGGCACGACCTTGGGGCCAACCCAGAGCCAGAGGATCTTTGAGGGGGCCTTCCAGGAGATAGCTAATCCCGAGAAGAATGACAAAATTGAGCAGCAAGGTGGTCACCACTTCGTCCACCTGGAACTGGGTCTTGAGCCAGGCCGGGATCCACAGCAACAGCCCTCCAGCAATCCAGCCCGCCAGCAGCAGCACCAACACCAACCATGGGCGCGGCAGCGAAAGCCCACCGGTGCCCAAGAGGCTGGCAGCCAGAGCCCCACCATAAAACTGGCCTTCCGCACCGATGTTCCACAACTTGGCCCGAAAACACACCGCCACCGCCAATCCCGTCAGGATCAGAGGAACGGCCCGAGTCAAGGTCTCGCTTAGGGCAAAGGGGGATCCCACCGCTCCCCGCAGCAAAGCTCCATAGGCTGCCAAAACCGGGGATCCCGTCCACAGGATCAGCAGGCTACAGGAGAGGAAAGCCAGGACAATGGCTGCCATCGGCGCGCTCAGGATCAGCCAAAGGGGCACAGTGGAACGAGGTTCAACACGCATCGGCCACCTCCTGCCCGGCCATGCGCAACCCCAAGGCGGTCACCGTTGTGGTTTGGGTCGGGACTGCCGAGGAAAGCCGACCGCGATAGAGCACCGCCACTCGATCCGCTAAACTCAGCAATTCATCCAGGTCTTCGGAAATGAGCAGGATCCCGGCTCCAGCCCGGGCTGCTGCCAGAAGTTGGGCATGCACATAGGCCACAGCCCCCAGATCCAGTCCCCGCGTTGGCTGGTGAGCCACAATCACCTGGGGATCCCGACACAGCTCCCGCGAGAGGATCACTTTTTGCATATTTCCGCCGGACAGCAGTTGCACCGGCATCCGGAGCGCCTGCCGCGGATCCCCCCTCTGGAGCCCCCGCACATCGTAGGTCTGTAGCCAGGTGTGAGCCTGCTGATAGATTTGCCGGTGACGCAGGATCCCCCACCGCGAGAATTCGGGATCCCGATAGCGCTCGATGACCCAGTTTTCCCATAGGCTAAGGGAACCAATCAGCCCAGTTTTGTGGCGGTCTTCTGGGATCCGGGCCATGCCTTGCCGCACCATCTCAGCAGGAGAGATCAGCCGCAGGACTCGGCCATGCAGATGGAGATGACCTTGGTGGGGCCGGATCACCCCACAGACCAGATCTGCCAGAACGGCCTGCCCATTGCCCGCCACCCCAGCAATACCCACGATTTCGTGACGCCGCACCGTCAAAGAAACCTGCTCCAGATGCTGCTGCCCCAACCGACAGGAGACCTGCTGCAACTCTAAGACCGTCTCCCCCGGAGACAAAGGGGCTTTGACCACCGCCGCCAACCGCTGCCCCACCATCGCTTCCGCCAGAGCTGTGGGATGGATCTCAGCCGTCTTGCCCGTCATCACCACCCGCCCTGAGCGCAGCACCATCACCCGGTCACTGATGCGCATCACCTCCTGGAGCTTGTGGGAAATCAGCAGGATCCCCAGCCCGCGACCGGCCATCTGCCGTAGGGTGTGAAAAAACGGCTCAATTTCCGGTGGGGTCAACACCGCCGTAGGCTCATCCAAAATCAGGATCCGCGCCCCTCGATACAGCACCTTGAGGATCTCCACCCGCTGCCGCTCCCCTAAGGTCAGGGATCCCACCAGGGCATCGGGATCCACGGCCAACCCCAATTCCTCAGCCAGCTTTTGGATGCGCTGCCGTCCCTCTCGCCGCCGAGACCATAGGTGCCACAGGGGCTGAGTGCCCAGCAGAATGTTGTCCAGCACCGACAGATTATCGGCCAAGACCACATGCTGATGCACCATGCCTATCCCCGCCGCCAAGGCAGCCGCCGGGGATCCCAGCTTGAGGGGCCGACCAAACACCCACACCTGACCCTGATCGGGAACGTAGTGCCCAAACAGGATATTCATCAGCGTCGTTTTGCCCGCCCCATTTTCCCCCAAGATGGCCAGAATCTCCCCGGCCCGCAGTTCGAGATCAATCTGGTCGTTGGCCAGCAGAGCACCAAAGCGCTTAGTAATGCCCACCACCTTCAAGGCCAAAGGCGCTTCAGAGGGTGGACTTGGGTTCGCTATCATCGATGGCTACAACAAAAGACCCTGCCAGAATCTCTGCCTGCCTCTGCATCACCTTAGCTTTCAGTTCAGCCGGAACCTTGTCGGCAAAGGTTCCCCAGTCGGAGAGGCTGGATCCCCCATATTTCATCATGCTGTAGATCCCGTAGTCCTCTGCCTTAAATTCTCCGGCCTTCACCGCGGCAATGGCTCTGTCGATGGTGGGTTCCATGTGCCACAGGGCGCTGACCACCACCGTTTCCGGGTAGTCCGGCTGGGTATCGATCACATTGCCGATGGCCAAAACGCCCCTCTCTTTAGCGGCATCAGATACCCCAAACCGCTCTGCATAGAGGATATCTGCGCCGGCATCAATTTGGGCAAAAGCCGCCTCTTTGGCTTTGGGGGGATCAAACCAACTGCCGATAAAGGTGACCAAAAACTTCACCTCCGGCTGCAGTTCCCTCGCCCCTGCCATAAAAGCATTCATGAGGCGGTTCACTTCTGGAATGGGATAGCCCCCCACCATGCCGATGATTTTGGAGCGGGTCAGCCCCCCGGCCACCATTCCCGTCAAATAGGAAGGCTCGTGGATGTAGTTGTCAAACACGGCAAAATTGCTCAGGGCAGGATCCGGCTTGAGGCTGGATCCCATCAAAAAGCTGACCTTGGGATAGTCTTTGGCTACTTCCCGCGCTTCCCGCTCCACCCCGAAGACCTCACCCACCAGCAGTTGGACGCCGCTCTCGGCATACTGACGCAGCACCCGTGGGTAGTCGGTGTTGGAAACTGACTCCGACCAGGTATAGTCAATATCCCCCCGCTCCTGGGCAGCCATCAACGCTTTATGGATCCGGCTCACCCACTGCTGCTCAATGGGAACCGTATAAACCCCGGCCACCTTCAGCTTGGTTCCTTGAGCCACCGCGGCATCGCGAACCAACCAGCGGCTCCCCATCAAGCCAGCCACGAAAGCCCCAGAACGCAGGCAGAAGTCCCGCCGGGAGAGTTCTAAACGTGCCATAGTCGCTTCTGTTGAGGTTAGTTCGAGATCGGGTTACTGACCGGTTTATTGTAAAGGGGGATCCCCAGAAATGTGTATTGTAAAACACGATTTTTCGGGAAGAAGCTTGTTTGTAATGAACAACCTAAGTTGAAATAGCCACAACATCAACATATGGATCTGATTTTGCGCCGGGCCAATTTGCCGGATGGCCGTAAGGGAATCGACATCGGCATCGAGGGGGAGCGCATCGTTGCCCTGGAGGCAAATCTGCAGGCTACTGCTCCCCAGGAGATCGATGTGAGCGGCCGCTTGGTGTCGCCCCCCTTTGTGGATGCCCACTTTCACCTGGATGCCACCCTCACCTACGGGATCCCGCGCGTCAACCAATCGGGCACCTTGCTGGAAGGGATCGCCCTCTGGGGAGAGTTGAAGCCACTGCTAACTCCGGAGGCGGTCATCGAGCGGGCTCTAACCTACTGCGACTGGGCAGTGGCGCGCGGGATCTTAGCCATCCGCGCCCATGTGGACGTGTGCGATCCCAACCTGGTGGCGGTGCGGGCCTTGCTGGAGGTCAAGCAAAAAGTATCCCCCTACCTGGATTTGCAACTGGTGGCCTTTCCCCAAGATGGCTACTACCGCTCGCCGGGGGCGGTGCAGCTTTTGGAGAAGGCCTTGGATCTAGGGGTGGAGGTGGTGGGCGGGATCCCCCACTTTGAGCGGACGATGGCCGAAGGGGCAGCTGCGGTGCGGGCCTTGTGCGAGATCGCGGCGGCGCGGGGTCTGCGGGTGGATCTGCACTGCGACGAGACAGACGATCCGCTTTCGCGCCACGTGGAGACCCTGGCCTACGAGACGCAGCGGCTGGGCTTGCAGGGGCGGGTGGCCGCCTCCCACCTCACCTCGATGCACTCAATGGACAACGCCTACGTGAGCAAACTCATTCCCCTGATGGCCGAAGCAGAGCTGGGGGTGATCGCCAACCCGCTGGTGAACCTGGTGCTGCAGGGCCGCCACGATACCTATCCCAAGCGGCGGGGGCTGACGCGGGTGCCGGAGCTGATGGCCGCCGGGCTGACCGTAGCTTTTGGCCAGGACTGCGTGATGGATCCCTGGTATCCCCTGGGCAGCGGCAACATGCTGGAGGTGGCCCACATGGGGATCCACGCTGCCCAACTGACAGGCTATGAGCAGATGCGGCAGTGTTTCTTGGCGGTTACGGAAAACCCGGCCCGCATTCTGGGGTTAGAAGGCTACGGACTAGAACCCGGCTGCTATGCCGACTTGGTGGTGCTCCAGGCTGCCGATGCTGTCGAAGCCATTCGCCTGCAACCGGCTTGCCTGTACGTTTTCCGTCGGGGACGGCTGATCGCCCAAACCCCGCCGGTGGTTGCCCAGCTCCATTTGCCGGGGCGCCCGGCCCAGGTGGACTTCACCCGCCAGCTTTAACGGCGCACGGTGCCGCTGAAGCCGCTGGCTTTGAACTGCTCCATAGTCAGAGGCAGCGGGCTGGTCACGGGCACGGAGATGCGAATGGAGAAGGGGCTTTCCCCAGGAGGAACTTCGGCAATTGCCCCCAGGCGGGTGCGCTCCGGCAGAACCTCATTGCCGTTGGCATCGTAAAGGCGACCGAAGACATCCGCATTCAGCACAGTATTTCTGGAGCGGTTGACCACCGTGCCTTCAATGAATAGGCACCTGGCCGGTATGGGGTTGCCGTTGCTGGTAACCAGGTTGGTGTATTCGGGGGTATCCGGGCAGGGGGTGAGGTGCAAATCCTTCAGTTGCAGGGGGATGGCTCCAAAACCCAGCAAGAGCGCCGCCAAAGCTGCACAACCCAGGCTCCAGCAGAGGGAGCGAAGCCCCTTCTTCCAAACTTGGCTCATGTTTTTTCTCCAAGGCCCATCTCCCCTAGTCTAGGGGATCCCCCGCCCGGTAAAACCCCTCCTCGGTCTGGATCCCGTCCAAGCGCTGATCCCAGGGATCCTGAGGCAGAGGCTGCTCCAGTAGGCAGGCCTGCGGGACAATGCCCCACTTGGGCACGCCGGGATCCGGCAGCGAGGCCAAAAAGCGGTCGTAATAGCCGCCGCCATAGCCCAGGCGCCTCCCCCAGCGATCGCAGGCCAGGGCGGGCACAAGGATTAACTCGGCTTCGGCGGGATCGATGACTTCGCTGCTGGGAGAGGGCTCCAGCAACCCCCAGCGGTTGGGAACAAGCTCAGCTGGGTGGTAGCGGTGCCACCGCAACTGCCGCTGCGGCAAGCAACGAGGAATCCCCCAGCGCTTTTCAGGGAAAAGGGCGAACAGGGATCCCAAGTCCACCTCGGAGCCGAAGGCCACGTAGGCCAGGATGGTCTTGGCCGCCAAAAGCCGGGGCTGAGAGGCCAGATGAGCCACTATCTTCTGCTCGACCAGAGAGCGATCCACCCCTTGCCGCACTTGGCGGAAGTGCCGGCGCAAGCGAGCTTTGGGGAGAAAATTGGGCCCCACAGACGGAGACAGGTTTGTAGCGTAGAAGGGAGTTGCCGCAGCGCCATGCCATCTCCCTGCCTTGACTTTCCCCACCCCCAGTCAAGCTTAGGGGTGGATATCCAGAACCTACTGGATGGCCAGGAGCTCCACTTCAAAATCGAGAGTAGCGTTGGGGGGGATCACGCCGCCGGCGCCGCGGCTGCCATAGGCCAACTCCGGCGGAATGCGCAAATACCGCTTGCCACCCACCCGCATGGTGGCCAGACCTTCCTCCCAGCCACGGATCACCTGCCCTACCCCGTAGGTGAAGGTAAAAGGTTGATTGCGCTTGTAGGAGCTATCGAAGACGGTGCCATCCTGCAGCTTGCCCACGTAGTTCACCACCACCGTTTGCCCCGGCTGAGGTGAAGGCCCTGTACCTTCGACAAGGTCGTAGTACTGCAGACCCGACTCGGTGGTGATAAATTGCTGGGCTTGAGATTGCACAGTAACTGCTGGGTGATCTTTGGCTCGCGACAGAGCCATGGCCGGCTGTCCAGCCCACACCCCAATCCACAGCAAACCCAGCAACAGCAGCAGCATCTGTTTCATCCGTTGGCGTCCCCCCGGTGCCGACTTTTTGCCTCCCCAACAATCTTAGGGGATCCCCTCATCCTATTTCGGCAAATTCGACGATCTGCCCTTGATGGTCGCGCACCCAGAAGACAAAAGGCTTTTCGGAGCGGACGCTGCTGCGGATCCCTTGCTTGTTGATCCGCTTCAGGAGGGCTTTGAGGGCTTCCCGTTCGTAGGTGGTGTGGCGATAGCGGACGCCGCTGCTGCGACCGGCTGCCGCCCCGTAGGCAGGTACAAAGGGAGTTCTGGAGAGACTGCCGTAGGGATCCGTGGTACCGGGGATCACGTGCAGTTGCACGGTGTCGGAGAGCTGATACCAGAGGCCAGCGGTATCGAGAGGTGTCGAGGTGAAGCGGGCTTTGGCATCAAGGCGGGAGCCGAGGCCAATATCCGCCGGGAAGTAGGCAGATCCCAGGCTGGAGCCGACCATGCTTTGCTCATAGCCGTAGTAGTACTGCAGTGGCAGCTCCGCCTCCGGCAGCCTCAAGACCTTTTCGTAAAACCCTCGCGCCTGCTCCAGATCGGGCACGATGATGGTGTAAACCCGCGGTGCGCCGCTCAGAAACGTCCACATGGCCCCGCCGTAGGCCGATAGCAGCAAAAACATCAGCCCCTTCGTGGAGAGCAAAACCTCCAGGGGGATCAGCGGCAGCATCAGTCCAAGGGGGGTTGGCATTGGCGCTTGTCCATTTGCGGGTGGCTCTGTAGTCCAGTATAGGATCCCTAGGCTGATGAAGCTTGCCCTGTTTGCCCCCACCCCGCGCGGTCGCCGCTTGGCCCAGGCTCTGCTGTCGCTGCTGCCAGAGGAGTGGATCTGCTGGAGCAAAGCCAATCCACAGGGAGAGCCGCTGCCTTGGCCCTGGCAAGCCTATGGGGATCCCAGCCATCCCACAGCGCCCAGATCCCTGGCGGCAGCGGTGGCCCAAACTTGGCCCCAGGTGCAGGGCTGTCTTTTCATCTTGCCAGTTGGGTCGGTGGTGCGGCTAATTGCCCCCCTCTTGCAGGACAAATACCGGGATCCGGCGGTGGTGGTGGTGGATGAATCAGGCCGCTGGGCCATTAGCCTCTGCGGGGGACATGTGGGCGGGGCCGATGCGCTGGCGCGGCAGGTGGCGGCTGCTTTGGGAGCCGAGCCGATCCTCACCTCTGCCTCCGAAGGGCTGGGGATCCCGCCTGTGGATGTGTTGGGACATCCCTACGGCTGGCGGCGGGGCAGTGGCGATTGGAACGGGGTAGCTGCTGCCCTGACGCGGGGAGAGCCGGTGGCCGTAGAGCAAACCTGCGGCACGCAGCTCTGGCGGCGGGCTTGGCCGGCAGATCACCCTCTCTTGAGCACTGCTCCTAGCCAGGCGGTGGCCCAGATCCGGATCAGCGAGTATTCAACTTCTTTGGACAAGAACCAGATCCCCACCGTTCACTGGCATCCGCGGGTGCTATGGGTGGGGGTGGGCTGCGAGCGGGGCACCAGCCGCGCCTGGCTGGAGGGATCCCTGCGGCGCCTGTTGCAAAACCAGGGGCTGGCCCTCGAGGCCGTTGCCGGCTTGGCCACTCTGGAGCTGAAACGGGATGAGGCGGGGCTCTTGGAGCTGGCCCAGGCCCATGGCTGGCCCATCCAGTTTTTCTCCGCCGCGGCCCTGGCAGGGATCCCGGTTCCCCACCCTTCAGAGGCGGTGCGGCAGGCGGTGGGCACCCCTTCGGTGGCGGAGGCGGCTGCTCTTTTGGCGGCCCAGCGCTGGTCGGGAGAGGACAATCCAGCCCAGGGGAGAGCCACCCTTGTCTGCCCCAAGCAGATCTTCACCTCAGAAAGCGAGGGAGCTTGTACCCTGGCCATTGCCCGCGCCGCCCGCGAGTATTCCCCTCGCGCCGGGCACCTGTGGCTAATTGGCATCGGCCCTGGGGATCCCGCCCAATTGACCTTGGCCGCCCGCCTGGCCCTGGCCCAAGCCGAGGTGGTGATTGGCTACCAGCTTTACCTGGACTTGGTGGCGCCCCTCCTGCACCCCGGCCAGATTTGCGAAGCCTTTCCCATCACCCAGGAGGTGCAGCGGGCGCAGCGCGCCATCGCCCTGGCCCAGCAGGGGCTGCAGGTGGCGGTGATCTCTTCGGGGGATGCGGGGATCTACGGCATGGCCGGCCTGGTGCTGGAGTACTTGGCCCGCAGCGGCTGGGATGGGATCCGCCCCTCCCTGGAGGTGCTGCCGGGGATCTCCGCCCTTCAAGCTGCTGCCGCTCGCCTAGGAGCCCCTCTCATGCAGGATTTTTGCGCTATTTCCCTCTCGGATCGCCTCACCCCCTGGCCGGCCATCGAGCAACGCCTGCAGGCGGCTGCCCAGGCCGACTTTGTGGTGGCCCTGTATAACCCCCGCTCGCGGCAGCGGTTGGATCCCTTCCTCAAGGCGCTGCAGATCTTTCGCTGGGCCCGCCCCACCCACACCCCGGTGGCGGTGGCCCGCAACCTCTACCGTCCCGGCGAGGCCATCCACCTCACCACGCTAGGGGAGTTGGATCCTGAGCAGGTGGACATGTTTACCCTGGTCTTGATCGGCAGCTCGCAGACCTTTCGCTACGGCAGCCGGCTGATCACTCTCCGCGGCTACCGCTTGTGATGAACCCACCTGATGGCCGTTGGATTTCGATTCAAAACACCCTGAGATGGCGGGGATCCAACTGCAGCCACCAGGGGGATCCCCAAGCTTCCACCTCGTGCCACACCTCGGCTTGCAGGCGATAGTCCTGGCTGTGGTCAGGAGGGCTGCCCAGCCTAAAGAGGAGAATCAATCGGTGAGGGGTCTCACTCCCCCTGGCGCCAATCCGCGATAGCCCCAGCCGGGGTCTGGGCAAGGTATTCGGAGCGCCGCCATTTTCTGTCCAAAAGAACCGGGAGCTCAAAGAATCTAAGGGCGCCGCCTGCTTGCCTAGGCAGAGGCAGAAGCTGTGTCCAAGTGGGGAGAGACGCTGCCGCTGGAAAACTCCTAATACTAATATATTATATTATTGGACTGTAGCTGTTCATTAAAAAATGCTTAACTACTTGTTGCAAGCAGCAGATGGCGGGTTTTGAAGACTGGGCAATTGGGCCAGAGAGCGCCTGGTGTCTCCCCTTTTATGGCTGGGTAGGGACAGCGCTGGCTCTTCCTTGGGCCGCTGGCTGGATCAAGCGCAGTGGCCCACGTCCGGCAGCCTACCTCAATATCCTGCTGACCTTTGCGGCCCTTGCTCATAGCTTTTGGCTGTTGCGACAAGTTTGGGGTCGGGATCCCCAGCTCCTGAACTACCTCTGGTTTCGGGTGGCCGATTTGGACTTGTCCCTGGCTTTGGAGGTCTCGCCTCTGACGCTGGGGGCGGTGGTCTGGGTAAGCGGCTTGAGCTTGCTGGCCCAGATCTACGCCCTGGGGTACCTGGACAAGGATTGGGGGTTGGGCCGCTTTGCCGCCCTGATGGGCTTTTTTGAGGGGGGGATGACGGGGATCGCCCTCAGCGATTCGCTGTTTCTCAGCTACGCGCTGCTGGAGATGCTCACGCTTTCCACCTACTTATTGGTGGGCTTTTGGTACGCCCAGCCGCTGGTGGTCACGGCGGCGCGGGATGCTTTTCTCACCAAACGGGTGGGAGACCTGCTGCTGTTGATGGGGGTGGTGGCGGTTTCCAATTTCTCCGGCTCCTTGACCTTTTCCGGCCTGCGCGATTGGGCGGCTACGGCCAGCTTGGATCCAACTTGGGCGGCCTTGATGGGGTTGGCTTTGATTGCCGGGCCGCTGGGCAAGTGCGCCCAGTTCCCGCTGCACCTGTGGCTGGATGAGGCCATGGAGGCGCCCAACCCGGCTTCGATCCTGCGCAACTCGGCAGTGGTGGCCGCTGGAGCTTTTGTCCTCATCAAGCTGCAGCCAGTCTTGGCCCTCTCCCCTTTCACGGATGGGGTGCTGGTGGCCATCGGCACCATCACAGCCGTAGGGGGATCCCTGGTGGCCTTGGCGCAAATCGATCTCAAGCGCACCTTCTCCTATTCCACCAGCGCCTACCTGGGCCTGGTGTTTGGGGCGGTGGGGACGGGGCAGCCGGATTTGGCGCTGGAGCTGCTGCTGCTGCACGGCCTGGCTAAGGCGCTGCTGTTTATGGGGGTGGGATCCCTCATCTACACCACTTCTACCCAAGATCTGACGGAGCTGGGGGGCCTAGGGGGCCGCATGCCGGCTACGGTGGCCGCCTTTGCTGTGGGATCCCTGGGGATGGTGGCCCTGTTGCCCCTGGGGTGCTTTTGGATCCTAATCCGCCTGGCGCTGGTGTACAGCGCCCTGCAGCCGGCCCTGTTGGGGGTGTTGCTGCTGATGAATGGGCTGACGGCTTTGAACCTGGCGCGGGTGTTTGGCCTGGTCTTCTTGGGATCCCCGCAGCCCAAGACGCGCCGTGCCCCTGAGGTGGGCTGGCCGATGGCCCTGCCCATGGTCATTCTGACGGTGCAGAACCTGCTCATGCCCTGGCTGTTTTGGCGCTGGGGGCTTTATCCCAGTTGGATCCCAGAGCTGCAGCAGATGGCGGCTCTGCTGGCGGCCTCGGGTTTGCTGGGGGCCGGTGTTGGTGCTTGGCTGTACTGGGGGGGCCGGCGGCGGCTGCGCCTACCCTGGCCGGAGCTGCAGGATCTGTTGGCGCAGGATTTCTACACCGGGCAGCTCTACCAGGCTTTGGTGGTGCAGCCGGTCGGCGCCCTTTCCCGCGGACTGGAGTGGCTGGATCGCAACGGGGTGGATGGCCTGGTGAACGGAGTGAGCCTGGCTTTTTGGTTTAGCGGCGAAGCCCTCAAGTACACCCTGTCGGGGCGGATGCAGCTCTACGTGTTGCTCATTGTCATCGGGGTCGTGGTGGTTACCGCTTGGCTGCTGCGCTCGCCCCTGGTGGGATTGGCCTATTGAGACGGGAGGAACCATGCTCAGCCTTCTAATCGGGATCCCCCTATTGGGTGGCCTGCTGGTGGGGCTGATCCCCGAGCAAGCGGGGAAGGGCCTGCACCGAAGTTTGGCCTTGGGCTTCGGCCTGGCTTGGTTGGGGCTGAGCTTGGGGCTGCTGCTGCAGTTTGATCCCCAAGCGCAAGGGATCCAGATGGCCGAACAGATGGCCTGGATCCCGCAGTTGGGCCTGGTTTACGAGCTGGGGGTGGACGGGATCTCCCTGCCGCTAGTGGTGATGACCGGCTTGCTGGTATTGATTGCCCTCTGGGCCAGCGGCCCGGTGGAGCGGCCCCGCCTCTACTACAGCTTGGTGTTGCTGCTAGCAGCCGCCATTGTGGGGGCTTTTCTGGCCCAGAACTTGCTGCTGTTTTTCTTGTTCTACGAAGTCGAGCTAATTCCCCTTTATCTGCTGATTGCCATCTGGGGCGGGCCGCGGCGCACCTATGCCGCCACCAAGTTTTTGGTCTACACCGCCCTCTCGGGGGTGCTTCTGCTGATTGGCTTTTTCGGCCTCAGTTGGCTGAGCGACGCCCACAGTTTTACCTACACCGTTTTGCAGGCCCACCCCTTGCCGCTGCTGCCCCAGATTCTCATCCTCATTCCCATCCTGCTGGGGCTGGCCATCAAGATCCCCTTGGTGCCCTTCCACACCTGGCTGCCGGACGCCCACGTGGAGGCTTCCACCCCCATTTCTGTGCTCTTGGCGGGGCTCTTGCTCAAGTTGGGCACCTATGGCCTGGTGCGCTTTGGCCTGCAGCTTTTGCCCGATGCCTGGGAGCAAGCCGGGCCGTGGCTGGCCAGTTGGGCGGTGGCCAATGTGCTGTATGGATCCCTGAACGCCTTGGTGCAGCAAGACATGAAAAAGCTGGTGGCCTACAGCTCCATTGCCCACATGGGCTACATTCTCCTGGGCACGGCGGCGGCCACCCCCCTCTCCTTGGTGGGATCCGTCTTCCAGATGGTGAGCCATGGGCTGATTTCCTCGCTGCTGTTTTTGCTGGTGGGTGCTGTCTACGCCAACACCGGCACGCGGGATCTCAAGCGGCTGCGGGGATTGCTCAACCCGGAACGCGGCCTGCCACTTGTTGGCAGCTTGATGGTGTTGGGGGTGATGGCCAGCGGCGGCACGCCCGGCCTGGTGGGCTTTATTGCCGAGTTCACCCTCTTTCGGGGCAGCTTCCCCGTCTTCCCCCTGCAGACGTTGCTGTGCATGGTGGGGACGGGATTGACGGCGGCCTACTTTTTGCTGATGGTGAACCGCGTCTTTTTCGGGCGCCTCTCGGAAGTGGCCATTGCCATGCAACGACGCGCCACGGGAGAACGCCTGCCTGCTGTAGTTTTGGCCTCGCTGGTGGTGGTGCTTGGCCTCCAGCCTGCCTGGGCAACCCACTGGGTGGAGTCCACCGCCGCCCATTTGGCCAAGCCGGCGGCCCTCAATCTTGCCGAAGCAGGCGGGCCGACCACTGCTTTCGAGCCTAGGTTCTCTTCGTTGTGACGATTTAGTGATACGACTGAGTTTTTGTTGTTGTCTCAACCCCTCCTTCTCCCATGACGGCCACCCTTGTTCCCGCTCCTTCCTGTTTCTTTCTGGCTGGCTTAGATCCTCTAGAGCAACGGCGACTGGCTCCCATCGTCCAACGCCTAGAAGCAGGGGGAGCCCTTGTGCCGGATTCTTCCAGCAACCGGCTGGAGGTCATCGGCATCCTCCACAGCTACGGCCAGGTGCTGGATGCCTACTCCCAGAATTTGATCTTCATAGCCGACCACCAATTTTTGGAGCTCTTCCCAGTTTTTAAGTACTTCAACGGCGAAATCACCCTGGGCAAATGGCTGCGCTACCTCTGGCATGACCGCATCAACTACGAGTTTGCCGAATACTGCATGAAAGCCATGCTCTGGCATGGAGGGGGAGGCCTCGATCGCTATCTGGATACTCCCGAATTTGTCGAGCGGGCCAAGGTGGCCATCCGGGCCAAGTTCCGCTTCAACCCCCTTCTGCAGGGCCTCAACTTCCTCTGCCCCGACTTTGCGCTGGAACAGGTGCGCATGCTGGCCATGTACAGCGGCCTGGGCCAGTTCTGGCGGGTGATGAGCGATATCTTCCTGGCCTTGGCCAAGCGCCGCGAGAGCGAACCGCAGCTCACGCTTCCCGACGTAGTAGCCCACATTCAGCAGGGGTTGGTGGCAGCTGCCAACAAGCCCATCACCTACGCCCCCTGCATCTGGGGCCGCCGCTACGAGATCATCCCCCTGTCGGCGGGGCTGACCTTCCTGCCCGATACGGCCCTGCCCTACGTGGAAGCTGTGTTTTTCCGCTCCTTTCCCTTCATGGGCACCGTCTCCTACAATGCCCAGGCCCACCAGATCCCGGCCGAGCAGGCGGACTTCGCCTACGGCGCTTTGTATGCCGATCCGCTGCCGGTGGGGAGCGCCGGGATCCCCCCTACTCTCTTGATGCAGGATATGATGCGCCACCTGCCTGGCTATTTGCGGGAGCACTACCGCCGCCAGCCGCGCGGGGAAGATGACCTGCGGGTGAAAATCTGCCTCAGCTTCCAAAAGGCCATGTTCTGTGTTACCACCGCCGCCCTGCGGGCCCTTGCCCCCTTTCCTCTGGAAACCCAGGATCCCCAGCAGCAGTTGGCCAATCGCGAGTTTCTCGCCCCCTGGCTGCAGCGGCTGCTGGGATCCCGCCTGCTGAGGGTACAAGAAGAAGTTGACACTCCCACCCAGCGGATTCTTACGCAGCCCAAGATGGACTCGCGAAGGCGCTGTCAAGACGCCCCTAGACAGACCTTTGAGGCATAACCTCAAAGTTCTGCTTACTTCGGACTTAAGTTCCTCCAGGTTAGTTATTGCCGCGCGGGTTTTGCACCGCAGTAGGTTGTTTTCCTGGAGAAGCTCTGTACTAACTATGAAGCAACTAAAGTGGCTCAAGGGCTTTTTCGCCCCGCACTCAAGTACGGGGCTACCAAGCTATTGTCGATGCCTAGCGAACCCGAGCGCTGTTGCCGTTGGCTGCAGCAAGTGGAAGCGGGATCCCATTTTCGGATACAATGTTTTGTCCGATTGAGGAGTAGGGTGGCGTAGCCAAGTGGTAAGGCAGAGGTCTGCAAAACCTCTATGCGCCAGTTCGAATCTGGCCGCCACCTCTCAAACCTGACATCCCCAGCGGGACCCGCATGAAAGACAAGTTGATGTTGATGATCCCCGGCCCCACTCCCGTTCCCGAGAGTGCGCTGCTGGCCATGGCGCGGGGGCCCATCGAGCACCGCAGCCAAGAGTTCAGCGCCATTCTGGAAGAGGTGACGGAGGGGTTGCGCTGGCTGCACCAGACCACCTCCGATGTGTTTGTCTTTGCCTGCAGCGGCACCGGGGCCATGGAAGCCGGGATCCTCAACACCCTCAGCCCCGGGGAGCGGGTCTTGGTGGGGGTCAACGGCAAGTTTGGCGAGCGCTGGGCCGAGATGTCGGAGCAGTTTGGCCTGCAGTGCGAGCGGATAGAGACCCCCTGGGGCGTGCCCTATCCTGTCGAAGTCTTCCAAGAAAAGCTGGCCGCCGACCGGGAGAAGACCATCAAGGCGGTCATCCTCACCCACTCGGAAACCTCCAGCGGCGTAGCCAACGATGTGCAGGCCATCGCGGCTGCTGCCCGCGAGCACGGAGAAGCCCTGGTGATTGTGGATGCGGTCACCAGTTTGGGGGCCATGCCGGTGCCCATGGACGAGTGGGGCCTAGACGTGGTGGCCTCCGGATCCCAGAAAGGCTACATGATCCCGCCCGGGCTGGGGTTTGTGGCGGTGAGCCCGCGGGCCATGGCTGCTGCCGAGCGCTCTCGCTTTCCCAAGTACTACTGGAGCTTTAAACTGGCCCAAAAAGCCCTGCGCCAGGGCACCACTCCCTTTACGCCCGCGGTGAACCTGTTTTATGCCCTGCAGGTAACCCTGCGCCTGATGCGGGCCGAAGGGTTGGAAGCCATCTGCCGCCGCCACGCCCGTTTGGCCCAGGCCACCCGCGCCGGCGTCAAGGCCCTGGGGCTGAAGCTTTTGGTCAACCCGGAGTCGGCAGCCAGCCCCTCGGTAACTGCTGTGCTGGCGCCTGAAGGGATCAACGCCGATACCCTCCGCAGCACCCTGAAGAAACGCTTCGACATCGCCCTTGCTGCCGGTCAAGACCACCTCAAGGGCAAGATCTTCCGCATCGGCCATCTGGGCTTTGTGAGCGACCGCGACATTCTCACCACGCTGGCTGCCCTGGAGTCGACCCTGCACACGCTGGGTTATGGCGACTTCCCTCCTGGAGCGGCCATCAAGGCGGCCGAGGAGATCTTGGCAAGCCCCTAGGGATCCCTTGCCCATTCTGTAGTTCTTGACACCTGGCGCCCCTCCCTTGCCCTGGCTAGAATGGGTGAGCGTTCTTAACAAAAGATAAAATTCCAGAGTCGACTGCTCTGGAGAGCTATCTGTTCCCAACCCAAGGGTTGACATGCTGGTTAGTTTGCAACGGGATCCCTGTCAAACTGCCTCGGCGGCGGAGCTGCGGCGGGTGCTGCAGGGGATCGGCCCTCTCTCCTGCCCGCTGCAGTACAACTTTCACCTGCACACCTGCTGCTCCGATGGGCGCATGGATCCGGCAGACTTGGCGGAGCAGGCGCGCCGGCACGGCCTCAAGGGCCTGGCCATCACCGATCACCACACCCTGAAGGGCTACGAGCAAGCGCAAGCCTATCTGGATCGCCCCGAGGACCCCCTGCTATGGACGGGGATCGAGATTACAGCCAACCTGCTGGGCTGCGAGGTGCATATTCTTGGCTACGGCTTCGATCCGGCGGATCCTGTTTTGGATCCCTACATCCAGGGGGAGCAAGTTCCCGGCCTGCCCGCCGCTGAGGCCATTGGGGCCATTCAAGCAGCAGGCGGCCTGGCGGTGTTGGCCCATCCCTTTCGCTACTGGCTGCCTGCGGAAGAGCTGGTGCCGGCAGCCGTGGAGTTGGGCCTGGATGGCCTTGAGGTCTACTACGCCTACAAAAACCCCGACATTTGGGCTCCCAGCCCAGAGGAGGCGGCGATTGGGGAAAAGCTGGCAGAGACCTACGGACTTTTGAAAACCTGCGGCACCGACTCCCACGGCCCCAGCATCCTCAGGCGTATCTAGCCGACTTGTCCAGCCCATCTAGGGGCGGGGATAGAGCAACTGGCCCAGGCGGCGCAACTGCTCGGCCGTGCCCATACACAGCAGCAGATCCCCCGGTTGCAACAGGGTGTCACCGCTGGGGCCGCCAATCAGCTGGCCATCGGCTCGCCGAATTGCCACCACCAACGCGCCGGATCGCGCCCTTAGATTGGCTTTCCCCAGGGTCTGGCCAACATAGGGGCATTCTTGCGCCGCCAGCTCGTACTCTTCCAAGTAAAAAGTGCGATCTCGACCCGACAGGATCCCATCCACAAAGTCCACCACGCGGGGGCGCAGGGCAGCCGCTGCCATCCGTTTTCCACCGGTGATGAAGGGAGAGATGGCGTGGGCAACGCCCGCTCGCTGCAGCTTTTGCAAAGCCTCTTCCGTGTTGGCGCGGGCAATGGTGCGGATACGAGGGTTGAGGGTGCGGGCCGACAGCACCACATAGAGGTTTTCGGCATCGCTGGAGAGGGCGGCAATCAACCCCTCGGCCTGCTGCACCCGCGCCGCCAGCAAGGTGGCATCGAGAGTGCTGTCTCCCTGGAGAGCGACATATCCCAGCTCTTGGGCCACCTGAATTGCCTCGGCCGATTGATCGATCACCAAAAAGGGCACCCCCTCTGCCTGAAACTCCTGGGCCACCTGTCGCCCAATGCGCCCAAAACCGCAGACGATGTAGTGGTTGTTCAGCGCTTCCATCTGTTTCTTCCACTTCCGCTGCCGGATCCCTTCCTGAAAATGCCCCTGGATGAGGGCCTCTGTAAAGCGGTTCACCATGAACCCGATGCTCAAGACCCCCATCAGGATCAAGGCCACCGTGAACAAGCGCCCCCGATCCCCCAGCGGCTGCACCTCCATGAAGCCCACAGTAGTTAGGGTGATAACGCTCATGTAAAAAGCTTCCACCCAAGGCCATTGCTCCACCCCGTGGTACCAAAGGGTGCCGATCAGGACAACGCCCAGCAGCGCCCCTACTCCCAAACTCAGATCCCGCTGGATACCGGGATCCCTTTTGGCAGGAGGAAACGGGGGACGAGCAGAAGCCATACGGCCCAGCCAGATCGAGCGGGGAAAAAGCGAGAACTACAATGGGTAGGAGAAAGTCAGTTGTTGAGCAGCAGCGAGTGGAGTGCAGATGCCCGAGTACATCAAGGTGGAATATCGGATCGACAAAAAAGGACAGGTGACCGAGACCGTATTGAACGGATCTGGCTCCAGTTGTACTCTAGCCACGGCAGAGCTAGAAGCAGCCCTTGGAACGGTGCAAGAACGAAAGCTGTTGCCGGAGTTTCATCAGCCAGCAGAAGCCGAGATAGAATCACAAGTTTCTTTACAGCAAACCCGCTGACTCCATCCCCTTCCCCCCAGTTTTCCCGTATCTACCTGCCTACTTTCGCTTCTTGCCCCCCTTGCCGGCAGCGCCGCTGGCTCGTGCCGCCCCAACTGCCGATTGAAACAGCCAAACCGCCAAGGGAGCAGCGACGATCAAGATAATGCTGGTGGGGCCGACGCCAAAATCCGGCTCACCGGAAGCCAACTCGAAAATCGAACCCACAGCGGCAATGGCACTGATGCAGGAAACGGCCAGGAGCAGGTAGCCTTTAACACTGGTGGTCATGGGGAACCTGTCTAACGTCTATTCGCGAAAAAGCCCTCCCACTCTCGAGAGGGCTACTTTCTATGCTACGGGCAGGGATCCCATGCCAGCAAGCCAGAGCCGGAATCTCCCTCTTAAAAAGCAACCAGAGAAGTGGAATTGGAGCGCCAGCCTAGCCCTTGACGATGATCTTGCCGACCATGCCAGCCCCCCGGTGGGGAGTGCAGTAGTAGGTGTACTCACCCAGAGGGACATCGACAAAGGCCGATTCCACCACTTGGTTGGGAGCAGTGAGCAGGGCCTTGTGGGACAGCTTGGCTGCCAGGGCCGCATCGCCACCAGGTACCTTGTCAAAGACAACGTTGTGAGGATAGACCTTGTTGTTGACCCACCGAACAGTATCTCCCTGATTGATGGTGAGGGTGGGGGGATCATAAATGAGCTGGGCCTTGTCAGAGCCCATCTTGACCGTGTAGGTTTCAGCAGCAGCAGGGTTGGACAGGAAAGCTACCGCAGCCACCCCGACTACGAGAGCGAGGAGGATGCGCTGCAGACGCTTCGCTAGGTTAAAAATGAACAACATGGATTCCTCTCAAAACGTAACGGCCGTCGCCCCCGCCTCTGCGGCTGGGCCCCCCCTTTCCAAGTTGTAAAGGAAAGGCACCCAGTCCAGCAGGGACGTTCAACTCCTATCTTAGGATCTTAAGGCGGAACAGGAACACCCATTCCCTTGCTAGAGCGAGGGGCTGTTCCAGACGGCAAGGCCACAGGGAGGGATCGGGCGACGAGATTGCCTCGAGCCTCTACCTTTCTCGTTGCCTCTCACCGCAAGGCGGCGATCCTTCGCCCGTGGGATCTCGGAGAGAAAACCGGCCATCTCTGAAAAACTGGGAGTGCCTTGCCGGCCAAAATCCGTAGGGTCGCCGATGCGGGAGAGGGACAAGCCGCTCTAGTCTTTAAGCAAAGAACGATGCGGTATTTCTTTTGCTGTTCTCCAATTACTTTCCAAGTCGCGTATAAGATATCAACCCGCTGAACAAAATTGAGAGCTTGCTTAAGATGAACAGCCGGTATTCGTCCATCGCCAGCCCGAGCAAGGCCTCTACCAGGATTTTAGAATCGGCGGAGCAAAAGCAAAACATTCAAATCTTGGCTCGCTGCATCGGCACAGCCTTGAATTTAGGCAGTCCGCTCAGGGTTGCCATACATTACACCTCGCAGGCAGAGGGGTAACGCTTGCTCCCCAACGCCTGCCAGGTAATTTCGCTCGCACTTCTGGAGATGATCTCAGAAGCTTCTTGAGCCTAAAGGGTTTCGCAGAGGAAGGGATCCCAAAAGTTTTTGGGCCCTCTCCGTAAGACGGGCATCCGGAGTGCCGCCTGTAATTATTTAGGGATCCCGAGGCTAGTGCTGAACAATTCCCTGAACCATAGCGTCGCTCAGGTAAGCCAATGCCTTCAAATCGGCCTCGTCAAAACACCGATCGCACAACAGGCGGTAGATTAGGCTCTCGTGTTCTGAGGTAAAGTGGCGAGTTTGCAAGACTTCTTCAACGATGGATCGAATGGTCATAGTTTGCCCCTCCTGGGATCGGGCTTAACACTGCTTGCCCATACTGATTGTGAAGAGTCAAGCCATAGCTCAAAAAGGGAGCCAACACGGATTTTCCAGCAAAAAAACTGTACATTGGCCAGTCATTGGGATCCCCAAACTTACTAAAGAGCCGTGACTGAGGATGTGCTCGCTGCCCTTGGCCAGACTACTTGCCTAGGGTCGAAGGTCCTCCCCTGGCAGAGCCTCCGAGAGTTGAACATGTGGCCGAGAAAGCCGTCCTGCAGCCAGGGAGCATGTTATCCTGAGTTGGCTTAACATGATTTCATAGCCGGGCTCAGCCGTCACCTTTCTAGCTGCGGCTGGCTGACCCGACGTCTAGGGATCTGGCTCAACTTTCTTCGCATTGCAGGCAAGACACCAATGGTGGGCATCTTCAGGCGCTTTTTCGGCTCTCGTGGTCAGGCAGATTCCAAACCTTCATCAGGGACGGCTGCTCAGCCGGCCAAAAAGAAAGACAACACCTTCTTTCTCGACCCAGATGAGGCCAAAACCCTTGGCAACATCGAATACATGCGCACTCCTAGGATCGTGAAGCACACCTTCCAGGATTTCGGCTCTACGGAGAAGGTGGAGGTGGTGGAGCAGGTTTCTTCCCTAAGCAAAGTTAAGTTGGCCGTAGAACAGGCCAAAGCCCCTGAGCAAAGCTCTTCCACCTCAAACAGCAGCAGTGGAGCAGGCTCACGCCGCCAGGGGGGATCTGACATGGACATGTTTCGCAACATGGCCCGCAGCCTGAAGCGCAAGTAGGCTGGACCCGGCTTATTGGCGGCACAGGATACAACGGCTATCGAAGGAGGGGCAATGGCGATTAAGCGAGGCACTTTGGTGCGGGCCATCCGCGAGAAACTGCAAGGCAGCCTGGAAGCCCAGGCCAGCGACCCTTTGATTCCCAACTACGTCTTCGAAACTCCTGGAGAAGTGGTGGATATCAAGGACGACTACCTCCAGATTAAGTTTGGGGCTGTTCCCACCCCTCCAATTTGGCTGCGGGCGGATCAGGTCGAGGAGATCGCGAGTTGAATAGGAGCATGGAATGCTCCCCTTTGGCTTGAGGGAGGGCTAATGGTACCTCTGGCTTTTCCCACGCGCGACCAACTTCTGCAACGCAGGCGACTTTTGCGTCAGCAACGGCTCAAGCGCTTTTGGCAGGGATCCTGGCGCTTGGCCAGCTCGATGGGCGTTCTGACGCTGCTGGTGTTGGGCCTGCAGCAGCCCTACTGGCAAATTCGCCGGCCGGAGCAAATTCAGGTAAAGGGCAGCTACTGGGTCGACCCCGACTGGATCCGGGAGCAACTGCCTCTGACCTATCCAATGAACCTCTGGCAGGTGCAGCCGGCTGTGTTGGAAAGAGCCTTGCTGGCATCCCCGGCCCGCCCTTCTCCCATCGAAAGCGTCCAGGTACAGCGGCGGCTGCTGCCGGTGGGGGTGATCGTCCAGGTGCGGGAACGGCAACTGGTCGCGCGCGCCCGTCGGGGCGACCAGACAGGCTGGGTGGATCGGCAAGGCCATTGGCTGCCCCCCGATCCCTTTCGACGCCACAGCGGATCCTCCCTTTCCTGGCCTGAGCTGGAGTTGCTGGGCTGGGAGAACCACGCGCCCGAGCAATGGGCCTTGTTGCTCGAAGCCCTGCAACAGGCTGAGATCCAGATCGAGACCGTAGATTGGCAGTCGGGAGAGGGAATCACGCTCCACACTGAGCTGGGCAACGTCTATCTGGGGCCGATTTCTGACCGCCTGCCTCTGCAAATTCAAACCCTCAACCAAATGCGGGATCTGCGCCGCCACTGCGAGTGTACACCCGACGAAATTCTCCAGATCGACCTGACCAGCCCCAGCGTACCCACCCTGCAGCTCACCCCTGCCGCCACCCAGAAGCGCTGGAAGCATTGGGAGCAGCGCTAGCCCTGGGATGAGCTTGCTGCCATGAACACAGCGCCGGCGGTGGAGGTCAAACAGTTGTGGGTCGCCTATCCCGGTTGTCCGCCGGTGCTGCAAGGGCTGGATCTACGGGTTGAGGCCGGGCAGCGCCTAGGAATCATTGGCCCCAATGGCGCCGGCAAAACCACCCTGTTCCTGGCCCTCGCTGGCCTGTTGCCCCCCTGTTCCGGCCAGATCACTTTGTTTGGGCAGCCGCTCCAGCCTGGCCAGTTTCGCCCTGAGGTGGGGCTGGTGTTTCAGGATCCCGACGATCAACTGTTTGCCGCCTCGGTGGCCGAGGATGTAGCCTTTGGGCCGCGCAACCTGGGACGTTCTGAGACAGAGGTCGCGGCTGTGGTCCAAGCAACCCTGGCGATGACCGGCACCCTGAATTTGGCCAACTGTCCCCCCCATCATCTCTCCGGCGGTGAAAAACGCATGGTCGCGATCGCCGGGATCCTGGCAATGCAGCCGCAGTTGGTACTCTACGATGAGCCGACTGCCAACCTGGATCTGCGCGCCCGTCGCCGGCTAATCGCCTTTTTGTTGCAAGCAACGCACACCTTTCTGCTCGCTTCCCACGATCTGGAACTGATCCTGGAAGTGTGCGATCGGGTGATCCTCTTAGATCAAGGCCGGATTTGCGCCCAGGGATCCCCGGCCCATCTGATGAGCCAACCCGACCTCATGGAAGCCCATGACTTGGAAGTGCCCCCCTCGCTGCGCCGATAACGGCAAAAGCTGAAAAGATGTCAAGAATTATTTTTGAGTTGATAACAATTTTGTCTCTCTTAATAAAAAGCTATCGTGCTAATTAAAAATATTGATTTTCGTCCAGGATTGAATGGGGATATCATTTTGTTGAGTCGGGGGATCCCTTCTCTGGGGCGTCCTCGTCGATTTTGTATGATCGATTTTGTGCAAGAAAGATGGGGACTTGGCCTGGAGTTGGCAGCTTTGCCCGCCTGAGCGACAGTTGTGGTTAACCCGGATGGCTCCCACAACCTTTTCTGGCCTCCGTCTGATTGAGTCTGAGGTCGGGGGTTGGGCACGGCCTTCTCTCCAGGGGGAGGTCTGTGGTGGCTGGAGTAGGTGTTGCCGAGAAGAGCTGTCCACTGAGGGTGGGGCAGAGGATCTCTTGGATGAGTTCGAGGGAAATTGCAGGATCGAACCCAATAGGCGAGATCAATTTGGAGATCGATTGGCCTTATTGCTGGGTTCGGCAACGTTCAGGAACTGAGTGTTCAAAAGTGGAGAGTTGATATGCCTATTGCAGTCGGAATGATCGAAACCCGCGGGTTCCCGGCAGTAGTGGAAGCTGCCGACGCCATGGTAAAGGCCGCGCGCGTCACCCTAGTGGGTTACGAAAAAATTGGCAGCGGGCGCGTCACCGTGATCGTACGGGGCGATGTCTCCGAGGTGCAGGCCTCGGTGGCCGCTGGCTTGGAGTCTGCCAAACGGGTGAGTGGGGGCGAGATCCTCTCCCACCACATCATCGCCCGTCCCCACGAGAACCTGGAGTTTGTGCTGCCCATCCGCTACACGGAGGCAGTGGAGCAGTTTCGTACCTAACTGAGTAGTTGCACTTAGCCTGGAATTGACCCGATCCAGAAAATCTGGACAGGTTCCAACCTCCTCCACAATTTCAGCGTAAGGAGTCCCTATGGCTATTGCAGTCGGAATGATCGAAACCCTGGGCTTCCCGGCAGTGGTGGAAGCTGCCGACGCCATGGTAAAGGCCGCGCGCGTCACCCTGGTGGGTTATGAAAAAATCAGCAGCGGGCGCGTCACCGTGATCGTACGGGGCGATGTCTCCGAGGTACAGGCCTCGGTGGCCGCCGGGATCGAGTCGGTGAAGCGGGTCAATGGCGGCCAGTTGCTCTCCTGGCACATCATCGCCCGTCCCCACGAAAACCTAGAGTACGTGTTGCCCATTCGCTACACCGAGGATGTGGCTCAGTTCCGCGAAGGGGTCAACGCCATCCGTCCCTTCACCCGTCCCTAGATGCGTATCGCGATTGTGCGGGGCACTGTTACCAGCACCCAGAAGGATCCCAGCCTGACAGGCGTGAAGTTTCTGGTGGTGCAGTATGTCGATCTCGAGGGCCGACCGCAGCCCGACTACGCTGTAGCTGCCGATCCGGTGGGGGCCGGCGCCGAGGAGTGGGTGCTGGTCAGCCAGGGCAGCGCAGCTCGCCAGCCGCAGGGAAATGAAACCCGTCCGCTGGATGCAGTGGTGATGGCGATCATCGATACCGTCAGCATCGGCGGTCGCTCCCTCTACAACAAGCGCGACCAACGCTAGCTGGGATCCCTCCTTCCTCTCTCTGACGTGTTCTAGAGGCTCACGGTTATGCCTGCTCACACCTATGCTGCGCCGCCAACGCCCTGGTCTCGCCGCCTGGCGGAGCCGACCATCCATCCCTCTGCCTACGTGCATTCCTTTTCCAATCTCATCGGGGATGTGCGCGTGGGCGCCCAGGTGCTGATTGCCCCAGGAACTTCCATCCGTGCGGATGAGGGCTCTCCCTTCTACATTGGCGACGGCTCCAATATCCAGGATGGGGTGGTGATCCACGGCCTGGAGCAAGGGCGGGTCATTGGGGAAGATGGCCAGCCCTACTCGGTGTGGATTGGCAAGAACACCTCCATTGCCCACATGGCCTTGATCCACGGGCCAGCCTACGTGGGCAACAACTGCTTCATCGGCTTCCGCTCCACCGTGTTCAACGCGCGGGTGGGAGATGGCTGCATCGTCATGTTGCACTGCTTGATCCAGGATGTGGAGATCCCGCCGGGCAAGTATGTGCCCTCCGGCTCCATCATCACCACGCAAGCTGAGGCGGATCGGCTGCCCGATGTGCAGGATAGCGATGCCAAGTTTGCCCAACATGTGATCGGCATCAACCAGGCTCTGCTGGAAGGCTATCACTGCAGCGAAAACCTGGTCTGTATTGCTCCCATTCGCAACGAACTTCTGCGGTCGCGCACCTCTAACCCAACGGCTACGGAGACGGCATCCATGACTCATTCCTCCTCTCGCGCCGACGGCCGGAACGGCGGCGGATCCCTTCTCAAGCCGGAGGTGGTGGAGCAAGTTCGCGCCCTGTTGGCCCAAGGCTATCGGGTAGGGCTGGAATATGCCGATGCCCGCCGCTTCCGTACCTCTTCCTGGCAGAGCGAAAGCCCGATCACCAGCACCCGCGAGGCCGAGGTCATGCAATCGCTGGGGGCTATTTTGGCGGAGCACCGCGGCGAATACGTGCGCCTGTTGGGGATCGACCCCAAGGCGAAACGACGGGTGTTGGAGCAGATCATCCAAACCCCGGAGGGGCCGGCGACCGTTTCTGGATCCCCCAGCCACGTCTCGGTTACGGCCCCAGGTTCCGGCGCAGCCAATCCGCGCCCTGACGCCAGCTTGGAGGAGGAGATCCGGGCGCTATTGGCGCAGGGGTATCGCGTCGGCCTGGAGGTGGCCGATGTCCGCCGCTACCGCACCTCTTCCTGGCAGACTTTGGGCAATTGGAGCGGCTCGGCCCAAGAGATCCTGGCGGCTGTGCAGGCGGCCTTGGCCGAACATACGGGAGAGTATGTGCGCCTGCTGGGAATCGATCCCAAGGCCAAACGGCGGGTGCTGGAGAAGGTGATTCAAACGCCCCAGATGAGCAGCAGCGGCGGGACAGCCTCGCCCGCAGAGGGGGGCAAGCTGGGAGGGAGCGCTGCTGGCCTCGACCTGGAGTTACAGGAAGAGGTACATCGGCTGCTGGCCCAGGGCTATCGCATCGGCTACGAATATGCTGACGAGCGCCGCTTCAAAACCTCCTCTTGGCAGACCGGGCCGACCATTCGCGCCAGCCGCGGGCCGGAGGTGTTGGCCGAGCTGACGGCTGCTTTGGCGGAGCACCAAGGCCACTACGTGCGCCTGTTGGGGATCGATCCCAAGGGGAAAAAGCGGGTTTACGAGCGCGTCATTCAAACCCCCGGCGGCAAGTCGCCTGCCCCTGCAGCCCAGGGATCCCCGGCGGCTACTCCTGTTTCCACCGTTCCTGCCAGCACCCGACTCAGCAGCGAGGTGGTGGCACAGGTGCAGCAATTGCTCAGCCAGGGCTACCGCATCGGCACCGAACATGCGGACAAGCGGCGTTTTCGCACCTCCTCTTGGCAGAGCTGCAGCCCTATCGAGGCCACCCAGCTGCCCCAGGTGGTGGCGGCTCTGGAAGCCTGCCTGGAGGAGCATCGCGGCGAGTATGTGCGCCTGCTGGGCATCGACCCCAAAGCCAAACGACGGGTGCTGGAGCAGATCATCCAAACCCCTTGAGGGATCCGCCTGTTCTCTGATCACTGTCGGTTCAAGGTTGGTTTTGATCCGACCTCCTAGCGATGAGGAGCACCTTGGCTTTGCCTCTGCCCACCTCTACAACGCTGCGCTCCTGGCCCAGCCAGAACGGCGAAACTCGCTACTATGTCAGTGGCGAGGTGCAGGTGGAGGCAGGGGCAGGCATTGCAGCGGGAGTGCTGTTGCGGGCCAACCCCGGCTGTCGCATCGAGATCGGGCGAGGCGTCTGTATTGGCATGGGATCCATCCTGCACGCCTGCGGGGGATCCCTCGTCGTGGAGGCGGGGGCCACCTTGGGAATGGGGGTGCTGGTGATCGGGCAGGGCACCATCGGCAAAAACGCCTGTATCGGCTCGGAAACCACGCTGCTCAACTGTTCAGTGCTCAGCCAGGCGGTGATCCCTCCCCGCTCGCTGGTCGGGGATCCCACCTATCCCAGCAGGCAAGAGGCGGAGGTGGGCATGGCTAGCGAGGCAGAGCCCGTGTCGGCGGCGGCCCCGCAAGAGCCGATAGAACCCCCTGAGGAAACCTTGCCTGAGCCGACCCCTCCCTCTCCCCCCGACTCGCCGCTGGCCCAGGTGGAAAAGCAAACCCGTCGTTGGCAGGAGGCGGCTGAGCAAACCCAAGAGAACTCGAGATCCCCTAAGACCCGCAAGCTAAATGGGATCCCGGGCTATTCGGAGCTGGAGCGGCTGCTGGGCAAGATCTATCCTTACCGGCAGATCCTATCCTCTGGGGGTGGCCAGTCTTGAGGGCTACACTGGCATAAAGAAGTAGGGTGCTATGTCCACCTCTTTGGGCCTTATTCAGACACGCAGCTTTCCGGTCATTGTGCGCATTGCCGACGCCATGACCAAGTCGGCGGGGGTGACGCTGATCGGCTTTGAGAAGATCTCAGGAGGCTACTGCACGGCAATCGTACGGGGAGGGATTGCCGATGTGCGCATTGCCATCGAGGAGGGGATCGAGGTGGCCCGCCAGTTTGAGCAAGAGGAGATCTCCAGTTTGGTCATTCCACGGCCTTTGCCTAACTTGGAGGCGGTGCTGCCCGTCAGCAGCAAGCTGTCTCAACTGGCACAAAACCGCGGCTACAGCCGCCTCAGCAACTTGGCCGTGGGCCTGCTGGAAACCCGCGGCTTTCCGGCTATGGTAGGGGCCGCCGACACAATGCTGAAAACGGCGGATGTGCAACTGGCCGCCTACGAGACCATTGGCGACGGCCTGTGTACGGCCATCATTCGGGGCACGGTGGCCAACGTGGCCATCGCCATCGATGCCGGCATGTACGAGGCAGAGCGCATCGGCGAGCTGAACGCGGTGGCTGTGATCCCGCGCCCTCTCGACGAACTGGAGCAGGCTCTGCCGGTGGCCAGTTGTTTCGTTGCCCAACCGGTTACCTTGCCGGTGGCTATTCCCCAAGCCCAGGGACAAGAGGTGCGGCGCAGCGATACCGTTGTGGAGCGGATCCCAGTTTATCTGGAGCCGCCGGAAACCCCTTAGGTTTACCTTGCAAGACGGGAAGGCTCGCGCTGTACTCTGCCCCCTCCCGCCGTCTACAGGGGGAGAAGATCTGAGATCACCTCCAGAAAGCCGAGCGGGGCAGAGAGGAAAAATGTTAGGCTACTGGAAGACCTGGGTCCGTGCAGCTCCGACGCCCAAACCGTGTCAGGATCGGAAGATAGCAGCACTACGGGATGCTCTGAGCAGGCGCGTCAACCCGGGTCGCCCTCTTCCAAGTTTTACCTCTGCCCTGGCAGCGCACACCTGTATGGCCGAGACAGACAACCCCCTCGCCAACTTTGCTCAGAAGGCTTTCTACTTCGGCATGGGTTTGGCCGCGGTGGTGGCAGACAATGCTGCAAAGGTGGCCGGGAGAGCCAACAGCCGTCTGCTGGAGCTGCGCAAGCAGGTCCAGGCTTTGGTGGATGAATTGGTGGAGCGGGGGGCGATGACCGCCGAAGAGGCGCGGGCCTACATGGACGCCATCGCTGCCAACGCCAACCGTAGGGGGGGGGAAAGGTCTGCTGGCGCCCCTCGCAAGATCAACATTGACGACATGGGCGACGCTGAAGACAAGACTGGCACTGCCCTTGAACTTTCGGAAGCTGCCCGTTTGCGCCAACAGATTGCTGAGCTACAGGCAGAGTTGGATCGCATCAAGAAGGAAGCGAGGAAGTCCTAGGTTTGGCCCGGGAAAAGTTGGGATCTCTATCTCTTTAATCCTCGTTCACGGGGAACTGGAAGACTCTCCGCAGCGCCCTCAGCCCGATTGCGAACGGCTGCCGCCGAAGTTCCTTGGCCGCAGCGGCGAGTCTAAACAGGCTCGTCCAATTTTTGTTGGAGCGGTTGGCTTGGATCCCTGACTTCTCTCTGAAAATTGGCAGCTCGGGGCGCTTAAGCTTGAGAATCTACCCCAAGCCACCTCAAAATGCCGAACCGCTGACGCGTCCTGGAGGACTCGAACCCCCGACATCCGGTTTTGGAGACCGACGTTCTACCAACTGAACTAAGGACGCAGGAGTAGTAAAGGGTCAGCCCCTTACCTAGTTTACCTAGTGTAGCAGGTATGCCCAAAGCCTTAGAGGGTTTCTTCTTTAGAATCCGTTTTGGCTTTGATGCGAGTGGCCTTGCCCACTCGGTTTCGCAGATAGAACAGCTTGGCCCGCCGCACCTTGCCACGCCGCAACACCTGGATTGAGTCGATGCGCGGCGAGTGAACTAGGAAGACCCGCTCCACTCCAATTCCCTGGAAAATCTTGCGCACCGTGATGGTGCGGTTGCATCCAGAGTGACGCATAGCAATGACCGTGCCTTCAAAGGCCTGCACCCGCTCTTTGCCGCCCTCTTGAATGCGCACCCCCACCCGTACCTGATCGCCAACATGGATCTCTGGCAGATCCGACTTCATGTGGGCCGCTTCGATGGAGCGGATGATCTCTTCGGCGTTGATGCGAGCGTTCATGGCTTTCCCGCGTTATCGGCAGCTAATCAGTGTAGCAATCCCCCCTTTTTTTGTACAGAGCTTGCCAGCCGTCCGAACCCAATGGCCATGCGGGAAACCGCGTTTGCACCCCCTCTCCTTTTTCAATAGGCTGGATACAGAGAAAGCCCTTGTTAAAGGCGAGAGACTTTTGTGATCCTGCGCACCAATGAGCCCCAGACGGGATCCCCAACCCCTGCCAAATCTGCTGACCAACCTCTGCCACAGACCGGATCCCACAACAGAGGACTGCCCATCGGCTGGATCCTTGTGGGGATATTGTTAGCCGGCTTGGGCGGCGGCATTCTCGTTCAGCGTCAGCTCCGGCAACAGACGGCCCAGCGCCTGGAGAGGCTAACGGTGCCCGTGCAGGTGACAGATCTCGCCCAACGCCTGCGGGTGAGCGGCCAGGTGCAGCCGATCCGGCAGGTGAATGTCAGCCCCCGCGAGTCCGGTCGTCTGGCAGAGCTGCTGGTGGATCAGGGAGATGAGGTAGTGGCAGGGCAAGTGTTGGCTCGGATGGATTACGGGGATTTAGCCAGCGGCATTCGCCAAGCCCAAGCCCGCATCCAAGAGCTACAGGCCCGCCTAGCGGAACTGCAAGCTGGCGAGCGACCCCAGGTGATCGCGGCGGCCCAGGCCAGGGTGGATGCGGCGCGGTCGCAAGTGAGGTTGGCCGAAAGGGAATTGGAGCGGATTCAGACCCTGGTGCAGCAGGGGGTGGTGGCCCGTAGCGAGCTGGATCAACGCCTGGCCCGCCTGGAACAGGCGCAGGCGGACTGGCAAGCGGCTCAACAGGAGCTGGAGCGATTGCGGTCAGGTAGCCGCCCAGAAACGCTGCAGCAGATCCAAGCCCAGATTGCCCAAGCGGAGGCAGAGCTGGCCCAGCGGCAATCTCGCCTGGCTGAGGCCGAGATCCGGGCGCCCTTTTCCGGCGTGGTTGTCCAGCGCTTTGCCGAGGTGGGATCCTTTGTAACTCCCACTACCGCAGCTTCCGATGCCACCGCCGCTTCTTCCAGCTCTATCTTGGCGCTGGCCCAGGGGATCGAGGTGCGAGCCGAGGTGCCGGAGGCGCAGATTGCCCAGGTGCGGGTGGGGCAGCCGGTGGAGATCCGCTCCCTGGCCTATCCGGATCGGGTGGTGCAGGGGCGGGTGAAGCGGATTGCCCCTGCCACGGTGGTGGTGCGGGAGGTCACCGTCTTTCGGGTCATGATCGAACCGGAGACGGGGGCAGACTTTTTGCGCACCGGCATGAACGTCTCGGTGGATTTTATCGGGGAGCGGCAGCCTCAGGCGCTCACGGTGCCCTCGGTGGCCATCTTGCGGGAGCAGGGCCAAGAGGGAGTGATCCTGCTGGATCCGCGAACCCAGCGGCCCGTCTATCGACCGGTGGAAACAGGCCTCACCCAGGGCGGGATCACCCAAGTGCTCTCCGGCTTGCGGGCCGGGGATCGGGTCTTTACGGCGCTGCCGCCGGGGGTGAACCTGGAGACTTTGATCCGACAAGAGCAAAATCGCAGCGAAACCGCTCAAATCAAGCCACACCCATGAGCCTACCGATTGCAGCCCGAATGGCCTGGCAAATGGTGCGCCGCTACCGCCTGCGCACCGGTTTAAGCATGTTAGGGATCCTCATCGGCAACGCCGCCGTCGTGGCCATTGCCGGGTTTGGCCATGCTGCCCAGGAGCTGGCCGTGGATCAGTTCCGTTCTTTGGGCACCAACTTGCTCATTGTCTTTTCTTCCAGCTTGGGCCTGGCGGACGCCAGCAACACCCGTCCCATTACCCTCGACGATCTACGGGCAATTGCCGCGGAAGTGCCCGCTGTGTCGGCAGCCGTCCCCAGTCTTGTGGTCAATGTGCGCGCCGTGCGGGGGGGAGTGGATCGCCGCTATGAGGCCACAGGCACCTGGCCGGAGTATTTGTCGGTGCTGAATTTGGAGATCGAGGAGGGGCGCTTTCTCTTGCCAGCGGATATTGAGGAGCAGCGCCCGGTGGTGGTGCTGGGCAGCGAGGCCGCCCGCGAGCTGTTCGGCTTGGATCCCGCTGCCGCCATCGGGGAGACGGTGCTGCTGAACAACCTGCCCTTCGAGGTAATCGGCACGTTGCGTTCTAAGCCAACGGTGTTTGGCAACAGCGATGCCGGCCTGTTTTTGCCGGTGGATGTGGTGGCCAACCGGTTTGTGGGGCGGCGCTCCCCCTATGGCCTGGAACTGACGGCGATCTTCGTCTCGGCCCGCTCCGAAGCAGATCTGCCGGCTGCCGAGTTCCAGATCCGCAACTTGCTGCGGCAACGGCACCAACTGGTGGGGGAGGATGACTTCGTCGTCCGCAACCAAAAGGTGTTGCTGGACGGGGCCGCCAGGATCTTAACCTTGCTGCGGGTGCTGCTGACCGGCACGGCGGCCCTCTCGCTGCTGGTGGGCGGGGTGGGGATCATGAATGTGATGCTGATCTCGGTGTCGGAACGCACCTCCGAGATCGGGTTGCGCAAGGCGATCGGCGCCGATAGCCGGCAAATTTTGCAGCAGTTTGCCACCGAAGCTATTCTCATTGCCGTCAGCGGGGGCGTGGCCGGGATCCTCCTCAGCAGCGGCCTGCTGGTGGCGCTGCAAGTGTTCACCCCCCTGGCCACCCGCGTGGATGCAGTGGCGGTGGCGGTGTCCTTTTCCCTCTCGACGGGGATCGGGGTGGTTTTCGGCATTTTCCCGGCCCGCCAAGCGGCGCAACTAGATCCCATCGAGGCCCTGCGAGCCTGAGATCTCCCATTCGTAGGATAATGGGGGCTTACAGGTATTGAGTTGCCCGCCGTTCGCTAAGGAGCTTCCCCCTTGGTTAGAGAGCGAGTAGAGGTGATCGTCCCCGCCACCACCGCTAACTTGGGGCCGGGGTTCGATTGCATCGGTGCAGCCCTGGAGCTCTACAACCACTTCCAATTTCGCGAGATTCCCACCGGCCTCAGCATCCACTATCGCGGCAGCGATCACATCAGCCAGAGCAAGGACAACCTGGTGTACCGCGCTTTCTGCCGTGCTTTCGAGCTGCTAAGCAAGCCGGTGCCGGGGGTGGAGATTGAGATCACCCTCAACGTGCCCCTGGCGCGGGGCCTGGGCAGCTCTGCCACTGCCATTGTCGGCGGCCTGTTGGGGGCTAATGCTCTTGGATCGCTGAACCTGGCTCCTGAGACTCTCCTGCAGTTGGCCATTGCCCTTGAAGGCCATCCCGACAACGTGGTGCCCGCCCTCCAGGGCGGCTGTCAACTCTGTGTGCAGGGGCAGCAGGGGCAATGGGTATTTTGCCCGGTGGATTGGCACGAGCGCATCGGCCTAGTGGCGGCGGTGCCTAACTTTAAGCTGTCTACCCAGGCGGCCCGCGAGATCCTGCCCAAGTCCGTCAGCCTGGCGGATGCTGTCTTTTCCGTCAGTCACCTGGGGCTGCTTATCCGCAGCCTGCAGTCGGGGCGGGCGGACTGGCTGAAGGTGGCCTTGCAGGATCGACTGCACCAACCGGCGCGCATGGAGCTGATTACCGGCTTCAAAACCGTCCAGGCAGCGGCTCTGGCTGCCGGGGCCTATGGGGTGGTGATCAGCGGGGCTGGCCCCACGCTTTTAGCCTTCTGCGCCCCGGAGGAGCGAGAACGGGTGGGATGCGCCATGGTCGGCGCCTGGGAGCAACTGGATATCGAAGCAGAGGCCAAACCCCTGAATTTGGATCGACAGGGGGGACGGGTGGTGATCCATTCCCAAATATAGAGGAGGCCCTTGGGTCAAGCTGGTCACCCCGATTACAAAGGGGTCGTGCTTTTAGGCGTATAGGCCTTTCGCAGACTAGGACACCGCCCTCCCACTCAAGTTCCCGACCCTCCTTATCCCTCACCCCTTAACCCCTTTCCCTGCGGGAGAGGGGAGCCAGGAATCCACAGCACAAACCTGTTTGGGATGGGATCCCTTGAGAGGCTGGGCAAAACTTTTTCGGCGTCCCTACCCTGGCAGCAGCAGCAGCAAGGGGGGGAGAAACAGCCAAGCTGCCACAGCCAAAGCCGCCATCGCTGCCACTAACACCGCTCCAGCAGCGCAATCTTTGGCAATTTCTGCCAGCAGGTGATAGCGGCTGCCCAGGGTCAGATCCACCACTGCTTCCAGGGCAGTATTCACCAGCTCCAAGGCCATCACCATCCCGCTGGTCAAGCTGATCAGGGCCATTTCTACGGCGCTCAGCCGCAGGGCCAACCCTAAGACAAAGGCCACTACCGCCATAGCCAGGTGGATGCGAAAGTTGCGCTGGGTGCGGGCGGCGTACAGCAGGCCCTTTCCTGCATAGTAGAAGCTTTTACTTAGGCTAGTGGCCACCTGCCACGAGGGGGGGCGCTGCCAGGGATCCTGCGCCGCGAGGTCAGCCTCGGCTCCCGGGTCTGGTGCCTCGGAGGGATGGGCCGAATCGACCTGCGCTGAAGTGAAAGGGGCTCGCCGTCGCAATGCCGCCAAACGCAGCGGCTGGGGAAAACGGCTAGGGCTGCTGGCCATGGGTCACCTCCAGGTCTTCTTGGATGGCGGCAAGCAGGTGGTGCTGTTGCTGCAGCATGCGCTGTAGGGAAAGCTCATCGGGGTGATCCCATCCCAAGAGATGCAGCAGGCCGTGGCTGGCCAGCCAGGCCAATTCCCGCGACAGCCGCTGCCCCTGGGCTTTTGCCTGCGCGCAAGCGGTGGGTACCGAAATCACGATATCCCCCAGCAGGCGCACCCCTGTTATCTTCTGCAGCTCGACAGGGGTGGACGTCTCCTCGGCGGCAAAGGCCAGGACATCGGTGGGAGCGTCGATGTGGCGAAACTCGCGGTTGAGCTGGCGGATGTGCTCGTCGGAGGTGAGGCAAAGGCTGAGCTCGCAGGGATCCGTCACCCCCAGCTCCCGCAGCCACACCTCAAACCAACGGTGCCAAGTGGCTTCCTCAACTGGGCTGGGGACGTTTAGCTCCAGGTACAGATCCAGGAATCCCTCCATGCAGGCCTCACTCACACCCAAAATTGGCTCGCTGGCCCCATTGAGTACGGAGCGGAACGGCCACCCACGACTTGAGTCGCCCTTGCCAGTGGTACAAACCTTCAATGTACTGTAGCGCTAACATTGCTGGCTGTGCTAGGGTGCCGCTGCGATAGCCATAAAAGACGCCTCCCCAGGCAAATACGCTGCAAACCCTGGAAGGGGGAAGTCAAGGAACCCCATGTAAGGGGAGCGGCGGCCAAGGTGATAGGGAAATCAGACGCAACTCTCGGACTTTCTTTGTCTGAGGGATGTCGGGGGTGCGGCTGGGCAGCGCCCTCCAAAGTTTGCTGCCAGGGTGCTCGGCCATCTCCCCACTCAAGTGCGGGGAGCGTCAACGCGCCCCCTACTCTGGGGGTTCACCCGGAAGTTCGGGCCAGGCTGCGGCGACCCTCTGGCTGGCAAGCTGTTGTAGCGTTTGCCGCAGCCGATTTTCCAGCTCTTGCCGGCAACTGTCTGGATCAACCCCTTGCTGGGAAAGAAGCTCCGCCGGGAAGAGATCCCCGGCGATGCCGACAGCCCAGGCCCCTGCCTGCAGATATTCTGCTGCATTGGCCAAGGTAACCCCCCCAGTTGGGATCAAAGGCAGGGATCCCAGCACCGGTTGCAGATGGCGCAGGTAACGGGATCCGCCAAGGCTTTCTGCCGGAAACACCTTTACTGCCGTTGCCCCGGCCTGCCAGGCCCTCCAGATCTCGCCGGGGGTGAGGGCGCCGGGCACAATGGGCAGCCCTGCTTCCCGACCCCAGCGGATGATGCTCTCGTCCGCAAAGGGGCAAACATAGAATTGGGCTCCCGCCTGCCAAGCCTGCTCTGCCATCTGCCGATTTAAAACCGTGCCCACCCCTACCCAGCAATGCGGGTAGTCTTGCCGCAGTTGGGCAATCAACTCCAGATACCGGGGAACTTGGGGAGTGATCTCAATGTGGCGGATCCCGGCCCGGATGGCCAGGGTGGATCCCTCAAGGGCTTGGGCCGGGCTGGCCGAGAGGCGGATCACCGCGATCAGGGGCTGCTGCCACAAATGGAGTAGCCAGGGGTGCCGCCATCCCTCTCTGAAGCTCTGTTCAGAACCCTCAAACACCATCTGTGGAAAAGCCCTCTCTCATCGATTTCTACCTTGCTTGGGTTGATTTTAAGTTTAATTGCAATTAAAAATAACCAAACAGCCCGACGGTAAAACAATGACAAGCTATAACAAATTTCCTTTTGAGAAGAAGGCTAAAATAGAATAAAGAACAGGCAAAAGTGGTGTTTATAGGGGCAACTGTTTGCGGGTTTGTAGCACTCGTTGGAGCGCTTACTTTTCCCATCCTTTCATGGCGTCGCTGGTCTCTCATTTTAGTAGCTATCTGCAGCCTTGTTAGCTCCTTAACCAACATTGAACTCGGCAGAGGAGAGGAGGAAGCTCCCTCAGGGGAAAGGTGGCGCATGGTAGCCCATCTCTACGAGGTAACTTTCTGGTTGGCATTGATCGTTTTCATCTTACTGGCATGAGGTTTTGCCGGCAGGTGAGCGGCTAGTTTATCGCCATTGTCTGGATGTTGTGTCGAGGTTGCTCTGGCTTGCCGGTTGTTTAGGTTGGGCACCGATTAGACCTGTGGGATCTGGAGATCGATACGAACCTAGCCGCAGTGAGGATCCCTCGCCCCCAGCCCCTCTCTCAAAGGGAGGGGGAAGTCAGGAATTGAAGGAATGAACGGTTTTACTGGTATTGAAAATAACCCAGCCGTTTTGCTTGTATCTTGTAACGATTTGGAGTACAGCCTTTTAATTTAAAATAGGGTACAGGTATTCAAGAGGAAGGAGAGAAAGGAATGCCGACTCATTCTTTGGATTTGCGGCAAAGAGTTGTAGCAGCCTACCAGGCAGGTAACACCTCCATCCGCCAGGTAGCTAAACGCTTCATGGTGACCAAAAGAACAGTACACCGCTGGGTGCGTCAGTACCAACAAACTCAAGATTTAGCTCCTAAGAAAGCAGGCACCAAGCGAGTGGGCATTTTGGAACAACATCGGCAGGAAGTGATGGCAATTATTACAGAACACCCAGACTTCTACCTGTGGCAGTATCAAGAACTGTTGCGCGAGCGCTTAGGAATCAATGTAAGCATCGTCACGATACATAATTTCTTGAAAAAGCAAGGAATGACTCTAAAAAAAAGACCTACCGCAGTGCAAAAGTCAAAGAAGAGGAGGTGCAAAGGGAACGACTAGCTTATAGTCAAGAAGTCAGGAATATTCCAGCGGAGGATTTGATTGCCATCGACCAGACGGGAGTCTGGGAGGGAATGGAGCGG
>NZ_JANSHJ010000022.1:43970-46637 GCF_047502615.1 Synechococcus sp. W60.3
ACCCCCGACATCCGGTTTTGGAGACCGACGTTCTACCAACTGAACTAAGGACGCATTGGCCAAAGGTTACACCCGCTTACCCAGTGTAGCAGGTACACCCACCTTTCAAAGAAGCTGTTCCTTGCTATCCGCACTCTCTGTCTTGGCCTTGATACGAGTGGCTTTGCCCACCCGATCCCGCAAATAGAACAGCTTGGCCCGACGCACTTTACCCCGCCGCAGCACCTGAATCGACTCGATGCGCGGGGAGTGAATGAGGAAAACCCGCTCCACACCGATCCCTTGGAAAACCTTGCGCACCGTAATGGTGCGGTTGATACCGGAGTGGCGCATGGCAATGACCGTGCCCTCAAAGGCTTGTACCCGCTCCTTGCCCCCCTCTTGAATGCGAACTCCCACCCGTACCTGATCGCCAACCCGAATCTCCGGCAGATCCGGCTTCATCTGGGCAGCTTCAATGGAGCGGATGATCTCCTCAGCGTTGATGCGAACGTTCATGGCCTTCCCGCGCTACCGGCAGTTAACCATGGTAACAATCGTCGCTGTTTTTTGTACAGAGCTGGCCGACATAGAGCTCAAGAGGTGGGAGACTGTGTTTACGCTTCCCCCATTTTTCCAATAGGCTAGACAAAGATAAAGCTTTTGTTACAAACGGGAGACTTTTGTGATCCTGCACACCGATGAGCCCAAGACGGGATCCCTGTCTACTCCCAGGCCTGCAGATCAGCCTCTGCCCCAGAGCAAACCCCGCCCCAAGAGATTTCCCTTCGGTTGGATGCTCTTGGGCTTGCTGTTGGCCGGCCTAGGGGGCAGCGGTCTCCTGATCCAGCGTCAGCTGCAGCAGCAGAGGGCAGAACGGCTGGAAAGATTGACGGTACCGGTTCAAGTGGTGGATCTGACCCAACGCCTGCGGGTGAGCGGCCAGGTGCAGCCGCTCCGCCAGGTGAATGTCAGCCCTCGCGAGTCGGGTCGCCTGGCGGAACTGTTGGTGGATCAGGGAGATGAAGTGGTGGCAGGGCAGTTATTGGCCCGGATGGACTACGGCGATCTCGCCAGTGGCATTCGCCAAGCCCAAGCCCGCATTCAAGAGCTGCAAGCCCGTCTAGCGGAGCAACAGGCCGGAGAGCGCCCCCAGGTGATCGCGGCGGCCCAGGCCAGGGTGGATGCTGCCCGGTCGCAGGTGGACTTGGCCCAGAGGGAGTTAGAGCGCATCCAGGCCCTGGTGCAGGCGGGGGTAGTAGCCCGCAGCGAGCTGGATCAACGCTCGGCCCGCCTGGAACAAGCGCAAGCGGATTTGCGAGCTGCTCAACAGGAGTTGGAGCGATTGCAACTGGGGAGCCGCCCGGAAACCCTACAGCAAATTCAAGCCCAAATTGCCCAGGCACAAGCCGAGCTGGCCCAACGGCAATCCCGGTTGGCTGACACCGAAGTCCGCGCCCCCTTTTCCGGTGTGGTGGTGCAGCGCTTTGCCGAGGTGGGATCCTTTGTAGCTCCCACAACAGCAGCTTCCGATGCCACCGCAGCTTCTTCCAGTTCCATTTTGGCGCTGGCTCAGGGAATTGAGGTGCGGGCAGAAGTGCCAGAAGCCCAGATTGCCCAGGTGCGGGTGGGTCAGCCGGTGGAGATCCGCTCCCTGGCCTACCCCGACCGCCTGGTGCAGGGGCGGGTGAAGCGGATTGCGCCTGCTACCGTGGTGGTGCGGGAGGTAACCGTCTTCCGCGTCTTCGTTGAGCCGGAACCCGGAGCTGACTTTTTGCGCACCGGCATGACTGTTTCGGTGGATTTCATTGGGGATCCCCAGCCTCAGGCTCTGACGGTGCCCTCAGTGGCTATCCTCCGGGAGGAAAGCCAGGAAGGCGTGCTCCTGCTGGATCCCCAAAGCCGGCAACCTGTCTATCGCCGCGTGGAAACGGGCATCACTCAGGGTGGAGTTACCCAAATCCTCTCTGGTCTGCAGGCAGGGGATCGGGTCTTTACTGCCCTGCCTCCTGGGGTGAACCTAGAGACTTTGATTAAAAGAGCGGAGCAACAGCCATGAGCCTGGCAACGGCGGCCAAAATGGCCTGGCAAATGGTGCGACGACATCGCCTGCGCACCGGGCTGAGCATGCTCGGGATCCTCATCGGCAATGCGGCGGTGGTGGCCATTGCCGGATTTGGCTATGCTGCCCAAGAGATGGCAGTGGATCAATTTCGCTCTCTGGGCACCAACTTGCTGATCGTCTTTTCGGCCAACTTGGGCCTGGTCGATGCCGGCAACATCCGCCCCCTCACCTTGGAGGATGTACGGGCTATTGCGGCGGAAGTGCCTGCCGTGTCAGCAGCCGTCCCCAGCCTGGGCACCAATGTGCGCGCTGTGCGAGGTGGAGTGGATCGCCGCTATGAGGCCACCGGCACTTGGCCGGAGTACTTGTCGGTCTTGAACCTGGAGATCGAGGCAGGCCGCTTTCTCTTGCCCTCCGACATCGAGGAACAGCGCCCGGTGGTGGTGCTGGGCAGCGATGCCGCCAGCCAGTTGTTCGGCCTGGATCCCGCCGCTGCTATTGGGGAGACCGTCCTGCTGAACAACTTGCCCTTCGAGGTGATCGGCACTTTGCGCTCGAAGCCGACGGTGTTTGGCAACAGCGATGCCGGAGTGTTTCTGCCGGTGGACGTGGTGGCCAATCGG
>NZ_JANSHJ010000069.1:0-2826 GCF_047502615.1 Synechococcus sp. W60.3
GAAGAGCACCGGGGCCAACTAGCTTTGGTGGATCTTGTTCTCGATACCTTTCCCTACACAGGTGCAACCCACACTATGGAAGCTCTCTACATGGGTGTGCCAGTTCTTACCTTAGTAGGTCGCCATTACTACGGCCGAATGAGCTACAGTCTGCTAAAAAATATCGGTCTTGAAGATTGTATCACTTGGTCAGTAGAAGAGTTTATCCAACGTGGGATCCAACTGGGCAATGATCCAAAGTGGATTAACCAGATCAAGAGGAATATCAGGGATTCCCGTCGTTGGTCAGTAATTTGGGATCCAAGAGAACATGCTCGCAGCATGGAAGCTACCTTCTTCCATATTCTAGAAGGTAAATCCCACGAAACTTATACGTTTCACCCCAACGACTTGTACTCAACTCCAGATGAATGGAACCAAGCTGGGATCGAGCTCATTCGATCCCTAAGTGCTGATGCTTCAGTCTCAACACGTCAATCTGCTTGGGAAGAGGCACTATCCCTGTGGCGAAGAAGTTTGGCTAAGGATCCCCGCCATGTTCCCTGCTGGCTAAATCGAATACATGCTCTACTGGTACTGGGCGATCGTTCTCGTGCCTTTGAAGATGCCTATGCTCTACTAGAGTTTCTGTGTACAGAAGCGGCAGGTTTACGTCCTTCCAAAGCGATAGATCTCCCCATCTGGGTTGAAAGCGAAGTTTCTGCCCGCCCAAATGCTTACACGAAACACAGTTACCTCTATTATTTAGCCAGATGGATAGCTACTCATATTGGAGTCGTATACAGCCCAGAAGCCATGCGATTTTGGAACCTAACTTATTCGATAGATCCAGATGATGAACAAGCAGCTCTGGCGGTAGCGATTGAGCTTCTCTCGCAGAAAAAGATAGAAGGGCTAATACCAATTAACCATATACTTAGCCTTGATCCAACTCATCGCCAAGCATGCCTGGTCAAGGAAATTACACTGTGGGAGGTTGTGTCTCAAGTGCAAACAGCCTCTTTCCCTGCGCAGCCCGATCTCTATTTTGACTATGAAAATTGCAGACTCTCCCTCGAGCCTTCGTTCTCGAGTGTTGTCACGCGCGTTCTACTTACTCAAGGAGAATGGTTTGAGAGCGAGATTAGCTTCTGCAAGCACTTTTTAAGACCAGGGATGAACGTAATCGATGTAGGGGCAAATGTTGGAGTATATACTTTCCTTGCTGCGCATCGAGTAGGCCCTACGGGTAGTGTAATCGCAATTGAGGCCACGGCTTCTTGTCTTCAGTGTATGCGGAAGACAATAAGTGCCAGCTCCCTAGAGGATGTTGTCTTCCTTATCGAAGCTGCTGCCGGTGAGCATGAAGGCACTGTTCAGTTAGGAGAAGAAAGATCTGGGGCATTTAACTCTATCGGAAATCCGAAGCAGGCATCAGGGCAGGCGTCAAATAATGGTGAAGGAAAAATTGTGAATCTTGTTACCCTGGACTCTGTGTGGCGTTCGAAAGGTGAACCCCGGATTGATCTTATCAAGATTGATGTAGAAGGCGCGGAAGAGCAGGTCGTTTCCGGCAGTCTAGAGTTGCTTGCCGCCAGTCACCCTGTTCTTATTCTTGAAAACAAGCACGGCCCTAAAGTTACTGGAACTTCTACAGCTAAAATACTGGAGCCTTTGGGATATGAGTTTTACACCTACAACCATTTCCTGAATAAGCTAGCCAAGATCAAGACTCAGCAATACTCGATTTCTACTCTAAACATTATTGCGATTCATCCTTCAGATCTGGAAAAAGTTGCAGACATGATATCGGTTTAGTAAAGTTGGATCCGAATTTTGCTCTTTTGCTTGTGTTGAGCAAGGAGCTTTCCAGGGCTGGGTGATTTCTGTTGTACGAGCAAGTCATTCAACTTTTCTGGGGAACAGAGCTTGCAGTGGGGGTGGGCAATCGTAAGTAGACAGCTCATGCCAAGAAGTCCAACTGACGTTAGACACTGCAGGCGCCGCGAGCAAGCCAATTTGAGCAAATTCAACTAACCGGAAGAGCGTAGCAACTGCATCAGCTGCTGGGGCGTCATCTGCTCGTAGGGCTCAAAGGGCTGGTGGATCCAAGGGTTATCCGGCAAATAGTCCACATAGTAGTCGGGTTGATAGACGGAGGCGGCCTTGTACCACAGTACGCCGGTGCGGATCTCCTCGATGTAGAAGCCGTAGTGGTGCTTGAGCCAGTGGACAGAGCGCTTTAGGGTCATGCCAGAGTCTGCCAGATCGTCCACCAACAGCACGTGGCTGCCCAGGTTGGCGGTGGTCATGGCTAGATCCCGCGAGAAGGTCAGTTGCCCCCGCTGGCGGTTACCGGGCCCAGAGTAGGAAGAGGCTGAGAGAATAGCCAGGGGCAGGTCGAAAAGACGGGCCAAGGTATCGCCGATGCGCAGCCCCCCCTTGGCAATACAGACGATTTGGTTGAATTCCCACCCGCTTTCGTAGACTTTGACGGCCAACTCCTCGATTTTGCGGTGGTAGTCGGCCCAGGTAATGGAAATTTCGTGCAAGGGATCCCCCTCTACCCATCTAGAGTGCTCAGTTTAATAATGACGCTTCTCCCCTCGACTAGGGACTAGCTTTCTTTCAGAGGGATCACCTTCACCCAATGGGCATAGACGGGATCCCGATTTTCGGTAATTGCCGTCAGCTTCTGCCGCAACTGCTCGGTGATGGGGCGGGAGGGGGGCAGGACGTACTGCTCGATCTGGCGGATGGGCGTAATCTTGGCAGCAGTGCCAGTCAGGAAAGCTTCATCGGCAATCAACAGCTCCGACTTATCGACAGGCCGTTCTTGGGTAGGGA
>NZ_JANSHJ010000070.1:0-2703 GCF_047502615.1 Synechococcus sp. W60.3
GCCGCTTCTCTCGGTTTTACATACCTAGCCATACCAAGCAGCCATACTGAACATACTGGGCATTATTTTCAGTATAGTCCAGCATATCATTGACTAGAGTCATGCTCCTGGGCTAGACCCCAACCCCAGAAAGCACCACCATCACCACCACCGCCGCAAAGATGATCAAAGCGTAAAACTGCGCCTTGCCGTTCTCCAGATATTTCATCACTTCGCCGCCGACCATGGTCGCCAGGCCCGTCAAGTTGACCACCCCATCCACAATGCGGCTGTCCACCTCCAAGGCCTCCCGCGCCACAAAGCGGGTGCCCCGCACAAAGACCCGCTCGTAGAGGTCGTCAATGTACCACTTGTTGAGGGAGAAGTAGTACAGGGGTTGCAGACTTTGGGGGAAGGTGCTGGGATCAATACGTTTTTGCCAGTAGATAAGACCCGCCAGGGCAATGCCGATCAGCCCAATGCCCACCGAGCTGCCCGCCATGATCAGAAACTCTGCCCAATCGAAGTGGCCGGCCAGCACCGCTTGCCACTCGGCGGCCACCTGGGCCCAACCAGTTTCTGCTGCAGACTCACCAGGCGCATGGATGAAAGCCTCGAAGAAGTTGGCAAAGGGAGTGCCCACCAAGCCGATCAGCACGGAAGGAACGGCCAGCGCCACCAGCGGAATCGTCATCGATGCCGGAGATTCATGCGGCTCGGCAGCGTGGCCATGCCCTTCGTGTCCCTCTCCCCCAGCTTCGGGATGGCTGCTGGGCTGGGGCTTTTCGTAAATGTTCATGGCTCCGGGACCATAGGCCGCCTCTTTCCCGGCAAACGCGTAGGCAAAAGCCGGCACCGGTCGGCCTTGGCTGACGGCCACCTCCTGCCGCAGCTTCAGGTTGGTGCCGCGAAACTCCCCTTCAAAGGTGAGGAAGTAGATGCGGAACATGTAGAAGGCGGTGATCCCCGCCGTGAGGAAGCCCACCCCCCAGAGGGCCGGGTTGCGCTCAAAAACCGCGGCCAAAATCTCATCTTTAGACCAAAAGCCGGCAAAGGGCGGGATCCCACAGATGGCCAGCGTGCCGATCAAAAACGTGAAGGCCGTAACGGGCATGAACTTGCGCAGCCCTCCCATCAGGCGCATGTCCTGGGCCAAGACCGGGTCGTGGCCCACCACCGCCTCCATGCCATGAATTACAGAGCCAGAGCCCAAGAAGAGCAGCGCCTTGAAGTAGGCGTGGGTCATCAGGTGGAACAAGCTTGCCCCATAGGCACCAGATCCCATGGCCATGACCATGTAGCCCAGCTGGGAAATGGTGGAGTAGGCCAGGCCCTTTTTGATGTCGTTTTGGGTGATGGCAATGCTGGCCCCCAAAAAGGCCGTGCCCGCCCCTGTCCAGGCGATGAGGTCCATGACTGGTGGGATCCCTTCCAGCAGCGGGAACATGCGCGCCAACAGGAACACCCCGGCGGCCACCATCGTGGCTGCGTGGATGAGGGCCGAAATGGGCGTGGGGCCTTCCATGGCATCCGGCAGCCACACGTGCAGCGGGAACTGGGCCGACTTGGCCACCGGGCCCAAGAACACCAACACCGCAAACAGGGCAACCAAGCTGCTGCTCACCGCGCCGTTGGCCACCATCTGCTCCACATTGCGAGCCAGCTCCTCGAACCCAAACGTGCCGGAAATCCAGTAGAAGCCCAAAATGCCCAGCAACAGCCCAAAGTCCCCCACCCGGTTGACGACAAACGCCTTCTGGGCTGCCTCCGCCGCTGCCTGCCGCTCGTACCAAAAGCCAATCAGCAAGTAGGAGCACATCCCCACCAGCTCCCAGAAGACATAGATTTGCACCAGGTTGGGGCTGACCACCAGGCCCAGCATCGAGGAGGCAAACAGGCTCAGGTAGGCGTAGAAACGCACATAGCCAGGGTCGTGGGCCATGTAGCCGTCGGAGTAGATCTGCACCAGAAAGGCCACCGTGGTTACCACCACCAGCATCATGGCGCTCAAGTGATCCACCACAAAGCCCATGTCCAGGGAGAAGGAGCCCGCCTGAGCCCAGGTGAGGGTTTTGAGAACGGTCTCATGGCCCTGCACTTGGCCGGCCAAGAGGGCAAAGGCGTGAACCATCGCCGTTCCCGTCGCGAACACGCTCAGGAAGGCGGCCAGAGAGCGGTTGGCCCTTGTCCAGGCATTGAACAGCAAAATGCCCAAGCCGAGTAAAAAAGCCGCCACCAACGGATAAACGGGGATCAACCAGGCGTATGCGTAGATGAATTCCATAGGAACTGGTGCTGAATGCGTCCTCTTGCAGTGATGAGCCCTTCTTGCTGGCCGGTGGCAATCTGTCTGTCGGGATCAGGGGCCTAGGCCGGCAGGTGCTCTGGAGCTTCTGATATTGTAAATCTTTGCAACACGATCAGCGCCCCCCCTGCAACCACCCAGTCCATGAGAGCAAAGATTCTTCTTCCCGATCAACCGAGATCCCCGCAGGAGAATCGGGAGATATCCTGAAGACTCTCCCCCAGCTCAGATCCGCAAGGCCTACGGCCCGCTGACGGGATCGGCTGAGACTGTCGTTGCCAAGATGACAGGGATCCCTTGCAAGCGCTACAACTAAAGGCTGAAAGCTGCAGACTGTCTGGAGAAAAGCCCATGAGCCTGAACTTGGTGACCTTGGTGGGGCGAGCCGGCATGGATCCGGAGGTGCGCTACTTTGAGTC
>NZ_JANSHJ010000071.1:0-2689 GCF_047502615.1 Synechococcus sp. W60.3
TCTCTCCTTCCTCTTGAATACCTGTACCCTATTTTAAATTAAAAGGCTGTAGCTCTGCTGCACGTTCCGCGAGAACACTCCAGGGATCCCTGCTTCGAGAGACCAGCCAAGCTTTACTGGGACAGGCTCATCCTTTCAATGGCAATGGGGGCGCTGATTTTGCTGATTGCTGTGAGAGTTTTGTCGAGTTTGCAGTCCCTGTGCTTGCCCGTCCAAGGAAAAGGCAAAGCTGATCCAAGTTCATGCTCTGATTCCAGAACTTTGTAGAACCCCTCAGTCGAGGTGTTTCGAAGGCGCAGAAACAGAGAACTTTGTAAAACTCTATCCTCTCTAGGAGCCATGACGACGACACTTTCTTCTCCGGCAAAGCCCTCGACAACCAAGTTCGACTTTGCCAAGTATCGAGATCAGATCCTCCCTCCCGTGGTTGGCATTGTGGGATTTTTGTTGATTTGGCAACTTTTGTCCGGCGCCAACCTGATTCGGCTGCCGGGGCCCTGGGATGTGTGGATGGATGAGCGCAGCCGCTACCTAATCCTGCATCCTCTGTACCGCAATAGCGACCTCGACCAAGGGCTGCTGCGCCAAACTTTGGCCAGCCTGCAAAGGGTGGTCATCGGCTACTGCAGTGCCGCTTTGGTGGGCATTGCCCTAGGGATCTTGGTGGGCAGCAGCATGTGGATCAACCGCGCTTTGGATCCCATCTTCCAGTTTTTGCGCATGGTGGCTCCCTTGGCTTGGGTGCCCATCTCCTTGGCTGCTTTGCAGCGCAATGAGCCGGCTGCTTTGTTTGTTATTTTCATCACCTCTATCTGGCCCATTTTGATCAACACGGCGGTGGGGGTGAGGCAGATCCCGGAAGACTACATCAACGTTTCTAGAGTGCTGAGGCTTTCTAAAGTTGACTTCTTTTTTAAGGTGCTGCTGCCCTCTGCTTTGCCCTACATGTTCACAGGTTTGCGGGTTGGCATTGGCCTATCCTGGCTGGCGATTATTGCTGCAGAAATTGTCATGTCCGGCGTGCCAGGGATCGGCTTTTTCATCTGGGATGCCTACCAGCAGAACTACGTGACTGAGATCATCGTTGCTGTCATCTACATCGGAGCGGTGGGATTGCTTTTGGATCGACTGGTGGCTGCCCTGCAAAGCAAAATAGCCAATCGCTAGCCTCGTTTGCAGATCTTTTCACTGCATGTCCATCCAATTGAGTTGGGATCCCTCTTACATTGTCTTTGAGTGTTAGCCCCAATCAGCTCTTCAAAAAGAGTAGAACTGAGGTCTGGGATCCGAGTTGCTGAGCAATATCTACAGGTGGGAAGGTCTTCTGTGTCTGTATTGGTCAGTGTAGAGCAAGTGGAAAAAGCGTTTGGTCTGCCTGGAGGCCAAGAATATCTAGCCCTCAAAGGGATCGATCTCCAAATTCACCGCGGGGAGTTTGTCTCCTTAATCGGCCACTCCGGCTGCGGCAAGTCCACCCTACTGAACATGGTGGCGGGGTTGTCTCTGCCTACCGGAGGGATCGTGGCTTTGGATGGACACAACATCACCGTTCCCGGCCCGGATCGCATGGTGGTGTTTCAGCATTACTCGCTTTTGCCTTGGCTAACGGTTCGACAAAACATTGCCCTGGCGGTAGACGCTGTGCTGAAAAACTACTCCCCGGCAGAGCGTCAGCAGATTGTCGAAGAACATATCGATCTGGTCGGCTTGCGGCAGGCGGCGGATAAGTTCCCGGCTCAACTGTCAGGGGGCATGAAGCAGCGGGTAGCCATCGCTCGCGCTTTGGCTGTGAGGCCCAAGGTGTTGTTGTTGGACGAGCCCTTTGGCGCTTTGGATGCCCTCACGCGCGGGAATTTGCAGGAGCAGTTGATGCGCATCTGCGAAGAACACCAGATGACCACCCTCATGGTCACCCACGACGTGGACGAAGCCGTCCTGCTCTCGGATCGGGTGGTGATGCTGACCAACGGGCCGGGATCCCGAATTGGCAACATTTTAACCATCGATATTCCCCGCCCCCGCCGCCGGTTGGAGGTAGTCAATCACCCCAGCTACTACAGCTATCGCAGCGAGATCATCTACTTTTTGAACCAGCAAAAACGGATCAAACAGTGGCGGGCCCGCCGCAGCACCGTGGTGGCCAGGCACGGTTTAGAAAAGATCAACTTGGAGATCGGCTTTGTGCCCCTGACCGCCTGCGCCCCGTTGGCGGTGGCCAAAGAAAAGGGGTTTTTTGCCAAACACGGCCTGGAAGAAGTCAATCTGGTGCGGGAAACCAGTTGGCGAGGGATCCAAGACGGCATCCAGGGAGGTTACTTGGATGCGGCCCAAATGCCCGCCGGCATGCCGGTGTGGATGTCTCTGGGCGGCGGGGACAACCCACCCCAGCCGGTGGTGACTGCCCTCACCTTGACCCGCAACGGCAATGCCATTACCCTGCACAGGCGCTTCTACGAGCAAGGGATCCACACCCTCAGCCAGTTGAAGGCTTACATCCTGGATAGCCCCAGCCGTCGGCTGACCTTTGGGGTGGTGCATCCCAGCTCCATGCACAATTTGCTGTTGCGCTATTGGCTGGCAGCCGGTGGGATCCACCCGGATCATGACGTGGTGCTGAAAACGCTGCCCCCGGCTCAGATGGTGGCCAACCTAACAGCCGGCAACATCGATGGCTACTGTGTGGGAGAGC
>NZ_JANSHJ010000072.1:0-2648 GCF_047502615.1 Synechococcus sp. W60.3
TGCGATCGCTTCTTTCCTGAACCATGTTCAGGAGAGTTCAGCGTGAATGTATCAGGCTCAACAAAGTACCTCAAGTCATCTAGGGAAGACTGCTCGACGAGTAGTCCTGGGATCCAGACTGGAGAGAGCGGCGGGCCAGCTTGGCATAGGTCTTCACCGTCTCGTAGGGCATCTCCAAATCAGCGGCGATCTGTTGTAAGCTCTCTCCACCTTCGCGGCGGGCCAGGATCGTCGCCCACAGTTGGGCAGTTTTTTCGGCGCGGGATCCCCCTTGTCGTTGCCGCTGGCTGAGAAAGAGGGCGCTCAGCTCCTCGATCCGCTGGGCCACCTGCTCTTCCCGGGAAGGGACAGGGGAGGCGGGTAGCTCTTCGGCCAACCAACCCAGGCGGGTTTGCCCTAGCCCAAAGGGGGTTTTGTGGCCGGTGCCGCAGTAGGGGGCGAAGTGGATCAGGGCCTGGAGCTGCTGCTGCAACAGTTCAGACGCGCGGGTGGAGACCGCCAACTGTACACAGCCAACGAAGCCCGTCACGGATCCCTGGCGACCTGCGGTGGTTTTGACCGATTCCAGACGGTGCCGCTGGATGACCACTTCCCCATCCACCCAATCCAGAAAAGGTTCTACCTCGATGGGCAGGCCGGAAAAATCGTTCCAACGGCGCAAATAGCTGTGGAACAGGTTGCGAGGCACCGGCAGCGGCAAATGGTGGCCGCGGTGGCGAAAGCTGGTGGGCGAGATGAAAGAGAGGCTCCAGGAGCGACGGACAAGGGGCTGCTCCAGCAGTTGACGATAGGTGCGCGGGGGGGCTGAGACCTTCCATCCCAGAATCTGCAGCGGGGATCCGCGCAACTCCAGCCAGGGGGGCAGCCGTCGGCACCATTCCCGCAGCCACTCCACCACTTGGGGGTTGAGGGCGGTGATCGACCAGCGGAAGGGGATCTGGGGCGGGATCAGCAGTCGCCCCCCCTGCTCGCGGAAGGGCCCCATCAGCCGGGAGAGGGTAAAGGGTTTTTCCGATTCTCCGTCGTGCAAATAGGCAGATAGCTGCGGATCCATCTGCTGCACCTCGCCCAAAAACCAGGCGTGCAGCCCCTTAGCATAGTGGGGATCCAACAGGTAGGGCTGAGGGGCCTGCACTTCCAGGGCGATCCCCACCAGCTCGGATCCCGCCGGCCACTTGCTGTTTTCTGCTCCGGCGACGGGTGGCTCTGAAAAACTCAACTTGGTCAGCATAGGCCCATCCCATTTCTGCTCATCCCCAGTCAATAGCAGCCCCTATCCAAAATCAACCTAGAGCCACTTTTCCTTTGAGAGGATTTGAGAAGGGATCCCTTCCAATTTGCTTTACCTTTAAATCGCTGGCTGGGCCAACCGAAAAAAGTCTTGAATCTGTTGGCAATGAATCCAAATCGGCCTATACTGTCTCCCAGTCTGGAACTGCAAAATGCAACCATCAGTCACTGCCATGGCCTCTCTCTGTCGGCTGCGATTCTCTGCCCGCGTGGCTGCTATTGCCGACGCCGTCTTTTTGAAGCGCCTTTGGTTTTGATGAAGGATTTGTGAAGTTCAAGGATCGCTCCAGTCAAAAGTCAGGGCCGGATTTGCCCGCCAGCACAGCAGCTGCGTTCTATATCTTCTTTTTTGCCAGGTGTTGCCCATGACCGCTACCTCCTCTGCCTCCCCCGTGCCCATCGCCTTGGCCTGGTGCCTGGCCTGGGGAGAAGGGCGGGATCCCCAATTTCCCTTGCCGATTCTGCAGCAGATGTGCGCAGCCATCCGCACCGACGACGCAGCCGGGATCCCGGAGGCGCTGCAGCCCCTCTGGGCGCAGGTGCGCCAATTTCAGGAGAGCGTGGCGGCCACAACCTTTCCCAAAACCTTGGCAGAGTTGCAATCGCGCTATCCGGAGCTGTGGCGGCAGACCAGCCGCATCGGCTTGGTTTACGGGGGGGCTACCAAGATCAAGGGCTACGTCTTCGAGTCCGCCAAACTGCCGGAAATTCGCGGCGCCTCGGCCCTGTTGGATCGCATTAACCTGGTGGATCTGCCCGCCTTTTTTGGGGATCCCGAGCAAACCTACTTGGGGTGGAAAGCCTTGGGGAAGGAGTCTCAAGCAGAGCTGGAGGCCTACGTGAACCGGCGGGTTCGGCCCTGGCTGCAGCAGCACTATCCGGCTTTGGCGCAGGCTCTCATTCCGGAGCTCCTCATCTACTCCACCGGCGGCAACCTCTTGGCCTTCTGTCCGGCGGCCTATGTGGACGACCTCTGCGAGGCCATCGAGCGCCGCTACACCGAAGAAACCCTCACCGCCAACGCCTGTGCCGTGGGATCCGCCTTTCGGCTGCTGGAGCTGCGCTACGGCCTGCTGCGGGATCCCATCGAGCGCACCCCCTGGCTGGACTGGCTGGCCCAACACCAGGCCCACCCTCTGGTGAGGGCCTACTTTGGAGATTGCAGCGAAGCCAGCTTCCAGGCCCGCAAAAGTTTCAACGAGCTGGTGGGCCACCTGGCTGCCCGCTTCCAGCACCGCCGCAACGGCAATCCGGATCCCGGTCGTCCCAGCCGCGCCCATCCCGCCTGTTTTGAAACCCACCCCTACCTGCGCCGCGCCACCCCCCACCGCCGCCCGGCCCTCGCCCGGGGGCTTATA
>NZ_JANSHJ010000023.1:0-45200 GCF_047502615.1 Synechococcus sp. W60.3
AAAGCGCACCGGGATCAGCCCTGTGGCCTCTTGCAGCTTCAGCTCTGCCCCCAGTTGATAGCCGGAGGGGCCCAGTCCCACCAACTCCCCCTCCAGCTCCACCCATTGTCCGCGGCGGGGATCCGCGTCGGGATCCGCCAGCAAGCTGAGCACGTCCGTCGGCCTTGCCGGCAGGGATCCCCCGTACATCAACCCCGCTTTGGCCCACAAGCCCACCCCGTAGCCCACCACCGCTGCTGCCGCGATCACCTTGGGATCGAGGCGATCTTGCAGCAGCAGGTAGAGGATCAGCCCCACCAGCCAGCCAATGAGGATCCCGACCACTTCGGCAGCATAGATGGCCAGATCCAGCCAAAACCGGCTTTGCAGGCGGGCCACATCCAACTTGGATCCGGATCCCAGGCTCAGCTCCGGCAGGAGGCGCAGCCGCTCTCCATATCCCGCCAAGACCTTGAAGCGGTGCCCCGGCAGCGGATGGCTGGAATTGACCTGCATCCAGCGGGCCCAAGGGTTGATTTGATCCCAAAGAAAGACTTGGCCAGCTTGGGAGGGATCCTGGAGGCGGGCGGCAGCACTGGCAGCGGCGATGGTTTTGAAGTCCAAAAAGCTGAACAGGCGGGTGCAGTGCAACAGCGAGGAAGGTCGGCGGTCGTTTTTGTGGGCCTCCTGCAGGCCAGCAGCCGATTTGAGCAGAGCAGCAATCAGCCCGTTCGGGTTGCCGGTTGCCTCTACAGCAAAATGGTCGGCATGGTAGGTGCCCAGGCGGGAGAGGAAAAACAGCGGGTAGGAGAGCACCGTGTAGATGAGGTAGAGCAGCGGGGCCACATGCCCGATGAGATCCCGCCGTTTGCTTCCCAGTTGGCTCACCTGCTCTAGGGCCAGGTAAACCAGTTGAATCGGGGATCCCAGCAGGGTCATGACCAGGATATCTCCATTAACAATTCGCCCCAGGGCCTGGGCGTAGACGGCGGCAATCTCATCCTCAGAAAGCTCCTGCAACAGGGCTTGGGTGTCCACAATGCGGCAGCCATCAGAAAAAGTGCCGTAAACAAAGGCCAGCGGACCAACATCCGGGATCACCCCCAGTCGGGGCTGTTTTAGCTGGTTTTGGGCACAGATGCGCTGCAGCAGGCGCGCCGTTTCGGGGCTGTGGCGTTCGATTTCGCCAAGCCTGGCCCAACGCAACTTGTGCAGCCGTTGGTGGAGCTGATCCATCAGCCAGGGGCAAAAACAAAAGGCCGACGCCAAAGTTGACCGCCAGGCTGCCGGCTACCAACCAGCGCAGGCCATTGCGCAGCCAGGGCAGCAACCCCTGCAAAAACCAAAGCTGCCACGGAAAACTCAGCCGTCCGAAATCTAGGTGAGCGCCCACCAGCACAAAACTCAGCCACCAGAGGAACAGAATGCCCACCCCCAGGGATCCCCACTTGGCCCAGCGCAGAGGGCCGGCCCGCTCCGGCAGGGGGATCTTCAGGCCCAATTGACCGGCCCGTTGGCGGCTGGAGAGCGGCTGAGCCTCAGGAGCTGGCTCTGGGGAGGGTGGGGAAGCAGCGGGTTTTTCCACCGTTTGGGGCAGGCGGGGCAGGATTTTTTGGGCCCAGCCTCGCGCCTGCGGATCCGGGTGCTGCAGCAGTTCCAGACAAAGCGCCCGCGCCTTCTCCGTCTCGCCCAACTGATGGTAAGCCCGCACCAGGTTCATCTGGGCCTCCAGGGCTTGGCTGTCGGATGCGCCTGCTTCGCCCCGCTGGCGAGACTGCGCCAAGTAGGCCTCCAGCAGTTGGATGGCTTCTTGGAAACGGCCCTGCTGCAGCGCCTCCCTGCCGGCCTGAAGGGCATCGGGGGTCATCAGCCTGCTCCGAGATCTGCCTGCTCCCCCAGCTTACTCAAGGATTTGGCCTTGCTGAGGTGGATCCCCCCGAAAGGGGGTAGTGGAGCAAGCGCCGCCGCAGGCAATCCAGCGCCGTCTGGGCGCTCCACCAGCGCACCCCCTCTCGGCCCCGCAAGCTGCCGAAGCGGTACTCGTGGACTTCCACTTTCCCCTCCGGGTCGGCCAAGCCCAGATAGACCAGGCCAACCGGCTTGGTGGATGTTCCCCCCTCTGGGCCGGCAATGCCGGTAATGCTCAGGGCCCAGTCGGAGCCGAGGACTTGCTTGGCCCCCAGGGCCATCTGGGCCGCCACCGGCTCGCTCACGGCCCCGTGCTGCCGCAGCGTCTCTGGATCCACCCGCAAAAGCTGCTCCTTGATGCGGTTGTCGTAGGCAACAATCCCGCCGACAAAATAGCGGGAGCTGCCCGGGATCCCGGTCACCAATTGCCCCAGGAGCCCGCCGGTGCAGGATTCCGCCACCGCCAGCGTTTGCCCCCGCTGCAGCAGCAGCTCCCCCACCACGCTGGCCAAGGTGGCCTCGTCGCTGCCGAAGTAGTCTTCCCCAGAAACCTGTAAAATCTGCTCCACCACCGGGGCAATCAACGCTTCCGCCGCCTCGCGCGTGGGGGCGCGTCCGGTAACCCGCAGGCGCACCTCCCCCTGGCTGGCGTAGGGTGCCACGGTGGGATTTTCCCCCGCCAGCAGGGATCCCACCCGTTCGGCCAAGGTCGATTCGGGAATGCCCCAGTAGCGCAACACGCGGCTGTAGAACACCTCCTGGCCCCAGCCCAGGGAGCGCAAATAGGGCACAGCCGTCTCCTGCCACATCTGCTGCATCTCCCGCGGCACCCCGGGAAAGGTGAGGATGTGCAGGTCGGGCCGCGGCTGCCAGATGAGGCCACAGGCGCTGCCGACCGGGTTGGGCAGGACGGTTGCCCCCTGAGGCAAAAAGGCCTGCTTGCGGTTGCTGGGGGAGGGCTCCATACCTCGCTGGCCGTACTTCTGCCGGATCTCCTCCCAAACCTGCGGGTGCTCCACCATCTCCACCCCGAAGAAAGAGGCCAGCGCCGCGTGGGTCAGATCATCAGGGGTCGGCCCCAGGCCGCCGGTGATCAAAATCAAACGGGAGCGGTTGCAAGCCACCTCCAGGGCGTGGTGGATGCGGGCTTCGTTGTCCCCCACCACCGTTTGGTAATAATGGGGGATCCCCAGCTTGGCCAGCTCGGCTGCCAGATATTGGGCGTTGGTGTTGGTGATCTCTCCCAAGAGCAACTCTGTGCCAATGCAGAGGATCTCAGCCCCCTGGGGAATAGCGGTTTGCGGTGGGCTCATGCTTGGCCTTGAGCTCAGCTCAGCCGCAAGTATACAAGCATAGAGGTCTCGGCCCCCCTTCACGCCCTCAGATTTTTGGCTGGTCGTCGGCCATTCCGAATTGCGATCCCAGAAGACTTGCTCAAGCTCGCCAGGGATCCTCGGCCAGCCGAGCCAAAGCTTCCAAATCAGCACCCACCACGCGGTGCAGGATCCACTCAGGATGTGGCTTGGCGCCCAGGTGCCGGTAGAACTCCAATGCCGGCTGGTTCCAATCCAAAACCATCCACTCCAGCCGCCCGTATCCTTTGGCCACCGCCTCCTGAGCCACCCGCGCCAAGAGCGCCCTGCCGATGCCCCTGCCCCGGAACTCCGGCAACACGAACAGGTCTTCCAGGTAGATTCCCGGCCGGGTGAGGAAGGTGGAGAAATTGCGAAAGTAAAGAGCAAAGCCCACCGCCTGCCCTTCTACCTCCGCCAGCAACGCCGAAACGAAGGCCTCGGGGCCAAACAGATGCTGTCGCAGCAGCTCAGCGGATCCCGTTACCAAGTGGCTCAGCTTCTCGTACTCGGCCAAAGCACAAATGAGATCAAACAGAACGGGCGCATCCTCAGGGGTGGCAGGGCGGATTTCCATCAGAACCTCCGGGGTACTCCCGCCACAGCGCAGCTTGGCGGGATGGGGGATAGGCCGCGAGACGAAGGGGTTCAATGCCCCTGAGTCTCACAATCTGGGCGTTGCCTGCTGCTCGACATACTTCTTCAACTCCTCAACGGTGACCCCACCACAAGAGGCAACAAAATAGGCCCCTGTCCAAAATACAGGCTTGCTGTAGAACCGTGCCACCTCTGTGGCGAACTCTTTGCGAATCAACCGGCTGGAGACTGTTTTCAGGTTGTTCACCAGCTTCGAGACCTGAACATCCGGCGGAAAACTCACCAACAGATGCACATAATCCGCCTCACCGTTGAACTCCACCAAGGAACAGCGCCACTTTTGGCAGGTCGCTCGAAATATATCTTCCAGCCTCTGCAACATTGGAGCAGTTATCACCCGACGACGGTACTTTGTCACCAGCACCAAGTGGATTTGTAGGCTGTAAACAGAACGATGGCCTATGTTGTAGCTCATTGCGCTAAATGCTAGAACCGTCTCATGATTATCACCCACGAGTACCGGATCCTGCCCAGCGACGACCAAGCCGCTCTGATGACCGAGTGGCTGGAATTGTTGCGGCGGCAGTGGAACGACGCTCTGGGGCAGAGACTGGATTGGCTGACCGCAACCCGTTGTCCAATTGACCGCTGCAGTCTTGTCTCTTGTCCGTTGCCTGTGTCAGAAGCTCCGCTGGAGCCGAATTATTATCGGCAGGCGGGATCCCTCAAACAAATCAAGCAACTATTCCCGGCCTACCAGGGCGTTTACGCCGATGTGCTGCAGCAAAACTTGATGCGGCTGGACAAGGCGTGGAAAGCGTGGCAGGTGCCGGATAGCACAGGCAAGCGGCGGGGGCGGCCCCGCTTCAAAAAAGCGGGGGAGTTGAGATCCTTCACATTCCCCCGCATCAACGGCCCCGGCCCCCCGCCCCCCCTGCCCCCCGTATACGGGGGGTTGGGGGGCCAGCAGGGGGGCGGGAGCGCATCTGGAAGGGGAGACTCTGCGGCTGAGCAAGATTGGCTCGATGCCTGTGGTGCTGCACCGCCCCTTGCCGGAGGGGTTTGTGCCCAAAACCTGCACAGTGGTGCGCAAGGCCGATGGGTGGTATGTCTGCATCACTTTGGAGGACAAAAGCGTTCCTCTCCCAGAGCCTGTGCCGATCAAAAAGGCGGTGGGCATTGATGTGGGATTGGATAGGTTTCTCACCACCAGCGATGGGGAGGTGGTGCCTATCCCGCGGTACTACCGCCGAGCCCAAAAACACTTGGCTCGACAGCAGCGGCAACTGAGCCGCAAAGTGAAGGGATCCGCCAACTGGAAGAGACAAGCCACGAAAGTTGCTTGTTTGCAGTTGCACGTTGCCCGACAACGCAAAGCGTTCCACTACCAAGTGGCGCACTGGCTGGTGGGGCAATACGACCTGTTGGTGGTGGAGGATCTCAACGTCCGAGGGCTGGCACGAACTCGGTTGGCTAAATCGATTTTGGATGCGGCTTGGGGACGATTTCTTGACATTCTGACAGCAGTGGCGGTCAAACGCGGCAAACAGGTGTTGAGAGTGGATCCCCGTGGTACGTCCCAAAATTGTTGTGTTTGTGAGGAGCGTGCTCCCAAGACCTTGTCGGAACGGGTGCATAATTGCCTCCGTTGCGGGTCGTGGGACAGAGACTTGAACGCTGCTATCCAGATTTTGAAGCGAGGACTCAGGTCCCCCCGTATACGGGGGGATGTAGGGGGGCGGTGGGACTGCCGCTCTCTGGCTGTGGAGGATCCTGGTTTACCAGTCCGTTGAAGCAGCAACTCCGAGAAGTGATTCTCGGAAGCTCCCGTCTACAGCCCGTCAGGGCTTAGCGGGAGAGGATGTCACACTCTTGTCTAGATCCACACACGAATTCTGTAAGATACCCGCACGAGACCAGGGGGACTAACCTGTTGACCCCGCTCCTGGGTCGGTGGAGCTCTGGCAACGCGCGACGTAGTGGGGGCAGCGACAGGGGCCCAGGGGGTTCACAGCACAGGGCAGATAGGGCGAGCGAGAAAAGTAGCGGCAGGAGGGATCCCAACTCGAGGTGGGCTGCAGCTGGCGGGAGGGAGTGGGCTCATCCCAGCTTGAGGGGCGACGGGAGCCTCTCTTTTCCAGCAGAGGGAGCAACTGGGCCAAGAACGTCAGGCCCAACCACAAACCGACTCCCAGGATCAGCGCTGGCACCATTGCCCTCCTCCGTCGGCCAACAGCCTTGTCTTCCAACCAGAACCAGCCTAGGCCAGCCGGTTGGCAGAGGGCCAGCCTTGGCAGACAGTTTCGCAACTGTCCTGGTTAGCCAGCGAAGAGCCGGGAGAAAAAACGACTAGAGTGAGAAATGGAGCCGTTACCTCGTTTTTGAATGCCATGACCACCTCCACCCTCGATGCTGCCGCCATCCTTGAGGCGTTGCGCCCGGTTCAAGATCCGGAGCTGCGCCGCAGCCTGGTGGAACTGAACATGATCCGCGACATTCGCGTCGAGCCCAAGCGGGTGGCCTTTACCCTGGTGCTGACCACGCCGGCCTGCCCCTTGCGGGAATTCATTGTGGACGAGTGCAAAGCTGCCATCCGCCGCTTGGCCCCAGTTGAAGCCATTGATGTCACAGTAACGGCGGAAACCCCCCGCTCCCCTTCTCTGCCGGATCGCCAGTCTGTCCCCGGCGTGCGCAACATCATCGCCATCTCCAGCGGCAAGGGAGGCGTGGGCAAAACCTCCGTCTCGGTCAATGTGGCCGTGGCCCTGGCCCAGAGCGGAGCGCGGGTGGGGCTGCTGGATGCCGATATCTACGGCCCCAATGTGCCGCTGATGCTGGGCCTCCAGGATCGCTCTTTGTTGGTGCGCAAGCGGGAGGACGGCGGCGAAGACATCTTCCCCCTGGAAAATTACGGCGTCAAGATGGTGTCGATGGGCCTGCTGGTGGGGCGGGATCAGCCGGTGATCTGGCGGGGGCCAATGCTCAACGGCGTCATCCGGCAGTTTCTCTATCAGGTGCAGTGGGGGGAGCTGGACTATCTCATCGTGGATATGCCCCCCGGCACCGGCGACGCCCAACTGACCCTGGTGCAGGCGGTGCCCTTGGCCGGCGCCGTGATTGTCACCACACCGCAGTCGGTGGCCCTGCTGGATAGCCGCAAGGGCTTGAACATGTTTCGCCAGTTGGGGGTGCCCATCCTCGGCATTGTCGAGAACATGAGCTACTTCATTCCCCCCGACCTGCCGGATCGCCAGTACGACATCTTTGGCTCAGCAGGCGGAGAGACCACGGCCCGCGAGCTGGGTGTCCCACTGCTGGGGCGGATCCCGCTGGAAATTGCCCTGCGGCAGGGGGGAGATGCGGGCCAGCCCATCGTGGTCGGTCAGCCTGAGTCTGCTTCTGCCCAAGCTCTGCAGCAGATCGCCAAAACCTTGGCCGGCCGCGTCTCCATGCTGGCCTTGGGGGCCGGCTAGAAGCGCTCCGCTTCCACCAACGACACCCCGAAGCTGCGTCCTCCCAAGACAATGCCCTCTTGGGCCTTGCCGCGCACGGTTACGGTGCTGTTCATGGCCGGCAAGCCCTTGTCGGTGATGACCCAGAGGGAGCCGCTGCTGTCTTGGATCTCGTACACACCCTGGCCGAACACCCCTATCTGGTTGACCACGCGACCGCGGACGTACACATTGGTGTAGCGGGAAGGATTTTGTTCGATCTGGGCAATCGGGGTTGTGCCAATGCCTAAGCGCGCCAACGGCCCACATCCTGTCAGGGCTAGGCTGGCACAGAACAAGAGTACCAGGGATCCACGGCGGAACGATTGGCCGAGTTGCCGTTTCATGGGTTGCTTCCCTCACGAGCCCTTGCTCTCACCATAGCAAGCCGGCAGCAGATCCACCGCCAAGCTAGAACTTCTCGCCAATGCCAAAGTGCAGTTGAGGCCGGCCGGCCTCCCCTTGCCCGATGGCGTAGTCGATGCGCAGCGGCCCCAAGGGAGATTGGATGCGGATGCCGGCCCCCAGCCCCAAGCCGCTGCCCGGCTTGTTGCGCACCGCCGCCGGATTGCCGATGACCGCCGCGCCGCTGCCCAGATCGGTGCCGTAGTCGGCGAAGACCACCGCCCCCACCGGGTCGAACAGGGGGAAGCGCAACTCCGCCGTCGCCGTGGCAAAGCTGCGACCGGAGCCGACGCCGCCCTCAAAAAATCCCCGCACCGAGCTGCCCCCGCCGATGGGGAAAGCATCGTAGGGAGCCAAGTCGCCAATCGTGGTGCCCGCCCGCACGTCAAAAGCCAGCACCTGCGGTCGCTCGCTGCGCGTCTCGAACAGCTTGACGGGAATGAACTGGCTGTAGCTGGTCTCGAGGCGGTTGGCGTTGAGGCCGTTCTCCAACAGACGGACCGACTGTTCGGTGGAGAGGCGAAAGACGGATCCCTGGCTGGGGCTGTTGGGGTTGTCGCGGCTGTCGTGGACAAGGCCGAACCGCAGGGTGGTGTAGCTGTCTTGGCCGCTTGCGCTGAAGGTAATCGGGTTGCCCAGCACATCGAAGCGCTCCTGCTCGCCGTTGCTGTTGCGGACTTCCACAAATTGGACGCGGGTGCCCAGGCTGGCCCGCCAATTGCCCCCAATGGGACGGGAGAAGGTGACGCCGCCGCCCAGCCGGTTGATGCGCACGGGATCCCCGTTGGGCAGGGTCAATCCCTCGTTGAAGACAAAGCTGGAGCTCTGCTGGTTGGCGATGTTGACGTTGTAGGAGGTGGGGATCTCCAGCGTGGCAATGCGCGGGTCGGTGAAGTTCAAATCGAACAGAGTTTCGTTGGTGCCCACCTGCACGTTGAAGCTGGCGCTTTGGTTGTTGCCGCCCAAGTTTTCTTCCGAGACGTTGAGGCCGGCAAAGACCCCTGTGGCCGAGCTGACGCCGATGGTGCCGCTCAAGGTGCCGGTGCGGCGCTCTTCCACGTTCACCACCACCACCACCTTGTCGGGATCCTGGCCGGGGTTGAGCCCCACATTCACGTCCTGAAACAGGTTGAGATTAAAAACCGCCTGCAGGTCTTCCTGGATTTGGTTGCGGTTAAACACATCCCCTGGCTTGGTCTTGAGCTCGCGGGTGATGATGAAGTCGCGGGTTCTGGTGTTGCCTTGAACGCGAATGTCCTCGATCTCCCCTTCGGCAATTTCCAGAGTGAGGGTGCCATCTTCGGAGGAGCGCACGTCGGTCACCTTGGCCAGCACGTAGCCCTTGTCGGCGTACCACTGCTCGATCTCGGCCACTGCCGCTTGCAGCTCGCCAAAGTTGAGCACCCGCCCTTCTTGATCGGCAAAGGCCTTCTTGAGCACCTCCGGATCCAGAACTTTTGCCCCTTCTGTGCGCACGGCTTTGAGGATCGGATTGGGCTTGACCTCAAAGGTAACCCGCACCCCCAGGGGCGTATCGGAGGGCACCGCCCGCACATCGGCAAAAAACCCAGTGGCAAACACAGCATTGATGTCTTCCCGCAGTTGGGAGCGAGTGGAGACCTCGCCGGCCCGCGTGCGAATAGCCTTGTAAACCTGCTCGATCAACTCTGGGTCGTCGGTTCCTTCCACCACCACTTCCGCTACCAAAACTTCTGGCTCGCCAGCGGCTGGGGTAGGTGTAGGGGAGGGTTGGGCGGGGGTATCGCCATTGGTGCGCAGATCCAGGGTGCCGGGCGGGGGAGCTGATTGCGCCCAAGCCGCGGATCGCATCGACAGACCGTTCGCGAAAGCGGTGCGTAGCACTACCCCACAGGCGAACACTGAAGCAAGCCGGAGTCCGAGTTGCTGGGAACGGTTCATAGGGATCCCTCACACACCGCCAAAATCCAAAGAGCTAAGTTGCAGAACTTCTTATTGCCCGGCAGCGGACAATTGCCCTGAATTATATCAACCCCGACCCGGGCAGAGCTGAGCATTGCCGCGAGCCGGATTGCGGGCTTGGGCAGTGTAAACTACCCGACTCCAACCGCTAGGCGGCACGAAGCAGGCTTTCAGTAGCCCCCAAAAGCGCAATCCCCTTGGCACCATCTACATCCTTTCCCCAGCCACAGGCCGAGTTGACATAACGGAGCGGCCCCCAGTCCCCCTTCGCCCCCCGTACACGGGGGGTGTGGGGGGTGGGGAGTCCAGTGCGGGGCTCCTGCGGCTTCTAGCTGAAGTACAAGCAGCAGCCTCTTCTTTACGGCAGACGCAGGGATCCCTGGCAGCGCTGGCCACAGGCCTGGGGCTCGGCTGCCTCGGCGGACAGGTTGGCTTGGGAGTTGAGGATAAGAATTGTCATGGGGGCAGGGGGCGGTGAGGGGCTGCTGTGCCAACCCCACCTGCCGGCGAAGTGCCGCGTTGGGGCGCTGGGCACAACGAAGACGATGTTTTGTAGGACATTGCCTTGTAGAGGGGTGGCGCTGTTCTGTCTGCTGTCGAGGAGCACTGTTTGCTGCGGGAGGAGTGTCTGGGCCAGAGCAGCTGGAGCGGATCCCAAACTGAGCAGAGCTGCCAGACCAGAAAAGATGATCTTGCTCGGCAACATCAGCCTTCCTCTCCAAAATGCTGGGACGCCGGCACCTTAGCTAGTTCCATCCAAAAAGCTCTATCGACTTGCCGCAAAAAAAGCTACGCTCTAGAGCAAAATTTCTCCTGGGCACAGAGAGCTTGCAGAAACGCCCTCCTCCTCTCAGGAAGCTGCAAAAAGGTTGTGGGCAAAAATTCTGGACAGCCCAATCGGGGTTGAGGGCAAACAGGCCGACTGGGCTCGAGGGGTTATCCCGGGCAGACAGCCAGACGGGCAAAGCTGAGCAGAACCGCCCTGGGTGCTGCCCCTTTTCCCAGGAGTTCTGAGCCGCCAACCTGCCCTACAGTTAGCCGGCACCAAGGATGCTCCCCGCCATAGCCGCAGCCTCATTCGCATCTGACCTGATCCTGGCGGTCCTGTTCCCGCTCTTGGTTGAGGCGGGCCACCTGGGCTTCCAGCTCTTGAATGCGGTGCAACAACTGCTCGATCGCCCGTCCCACTGGGTCAGGCATGAGGTGGTGATCTAGGTCGATGCCATGGGCGGGGATGCGGCGTTGATGGGGTGGGATGACCGCTCGACCTGGGATCCCGACCACCGTCATGCCGGGGGCCACATCTTGAATCACCACTGCGTTGGCTCCGATGCGGGCTCTAGCACCGATGCGAACCGGCCCCAGGATCTTCGCCCCTGTGCCCACAATCACCCCATCTTCTAGGGTGGGATGCCGTTTACCTTTGGTCCAAGAGGTGCCCCCCAAGGTAACCCCGTGGTAGAGGGTGACGTCATCGCCAATTTCCGCCGTCTCCCCGATCACCACGCCACAACCATGGTCGATGAAAAAGCGCCGTCCAATCCGGGCTGCCGGGTGAATTTCGATCAACGTAAAGGAGCGAGAAATGAAACTGAGCAAGCGGGCCAGAAAAAAGCAGCGCCGTTTCCACAGCCAATGGGCGATGCGGTGCAGGAAGAGAGCATGTACCCCTGGGTAGGTGAGAAGCACCTCCCAGCGGTTGCGCGCCGCCGGATCCCGCTCGAAGACACAGTCGATGTCTTCCCAGAATTGCTGCCAGAACCCCAGTTTTGGCTCCGGCTTGGCAGAAGAGGGAGAATCACTCCCCCCTGTCTCGGGGCTTTCCACCGCCGACGGCAAGGACTTCGTCCCGCTAACACGAGAGGACTCTGTTAGCATGAATGGCCTCCGGTGAGAAACCTCCACTGCTTCCCCTTCTAGCACTTTTTGTTGTCAGCAGGGGGATCCCCCGCCAAGCTCCAGGATGCCTGTTGACGCTTTTCGTCAAAAGCAGATGAAAATGAGATCACGATAGGAGCCAAATTGGCCTGTCCCCTGTTGTCGCTAAACTGGCTGGCTACCATGCTGGATCCCCTTTTGGAAGAGAAAATCCGCAACCAGGTCCGCACGCACAAGGTGCTGATTTACATGAAGGGCACCCCAGAAATGCCCCTGTGTGGGTTTTCCTACGCCGCCGTTCGCATATTGGATAGCTTGGGCTTCCCCTACACGGCAATTAACGTGCTGGAGGATCCTGAGCTTCGCCAAGGGATCAAAGAGTTTTCCAACTGGCCGACCATTCCGCAGATCTATATTGACGGGGAGTTTGTGGGCGGCTGCGACATCCTCCAAGAGATGCACGCCCGCAACGAGTTGCGTCCCCTGGTCGAGGCGGCTTTTGCCAAGGCCGGCACTCAATCTTAAAGGATCCCATGCTCACCTCGAACCGCCTTCGGCAGCTCTTGGCTGAGAAGCTGCAAGCCCTCTACGTCCACGTGGAGGACGAATCACACCGCCATGCCGGCCATGGGGAACGGCAACAAGGATCCGGGGGGCACTACCGCGTGCAGGTGGTGTCGCCTCTGTTTGCCGGCAAAACTTCTCTGCAACGGCATCGCCTGGTGTACGCCGCCCTGGCCGAGGAGATGGGGCAGAGTATCCATGCTTTGGCGTTGCAAACTTACAGCCCGGAAGAGGTGCCGACAGCCGGGATCCCTCACAATTGGATAGCATAGAGGGCGAAATGGCTGCCCCAGCGGGGTAAGGGAGGAAGTATGGCAGCTCTTTTGGCCACCTGGCTGATGTCGGCCTTGAGCGTGATGATTTTGGCCTGGCTTTTGCCTGGGATCCACGTCTCCGGGTTTGGAGGCGCCTTGGTAGCGGCACTAGCCATTGGTTTGGTGAATAGCTTGGTGAAGCCACTCCTGCAGTTGATTACCCTACCGCTTACGATCTTCACTTTTGGTCTGTTTTCCCTAATTTTGAACGCCATTTGCTTGCTCATTGCCGACAAGCTTGCCGGTGACGCCTTCAAGGTTGACAACTTCGGCTGGGCACTGGTTGGGGCAATTGCCCTCTCCATCATTAGCAGCTTGGTTCGGAGCATTTTTGAACAAGCTGCTTAGTTTCCTTGCAGAACAAGCCGAGTTAGCCAGCAAGTTGCCCCTACCCCCACCGCTCAAGCCCGAGCTTTGGAGACAGCCTCCAGCAGGGTGGGATGGGATTGTTGCTTCTGGGGAGCAGCTTCAGCCTTCTTGGCCCGCTTGGCCGCCGCTGGTCGGCTGGCTTTTGCCTGGCCCTTGCCCTCTTTTTCCGCCAGCAGTTCCAGCGCCATCTCCAGGGTCACGGCTGCAGGGGAGAGATCTTTGGGCAGCGAGGCGTTGACTTTGCCGTGCTTGACGTAGAGCCCATAGGGGCCGTCGTGCAAGGTGACCGGCTCGCCATCCTCAGGATGGGATCCCAGCTCCCGCAAGGGCTTGGCAGAGCTGCGCCCACGGCCTTTCTTGGGCTGGGCCAACAACTCCAGCGCCCGCTCCAGGCTGATGGTCAGCACATCCTCATCGGCAGGCAGCGAGCGGAAATCCCCGTCGCAGACCACGTAGGGGCCGAAGCGGCCAATGCCGGCCTGCACCTTTTTCCCCGATTCCGGGTGCTCCCCCAACGTGCGGGGCAGGCTGAGCAGCCCCAGGGCAATCTCAGGGGTGACCTGCTCCGGCTTCAGCCCTTTGGGCAGGGAGGTGCGCTTGGGCTTTTTGTTCTCCTCCGACACCTCTCCCAACTGCACATAGGGGCCGTAGGGACCCTGGGGAATTACGTAGACCGGCTCTTGGGTTTCCGGGTGGAAGGCGATGGGCTTGGGACCTTCCTGCTTGCGCCGGATGAGCTCCTCGATGTGTTCGGCGCTGAGATCGGCGGGGGGAATATCCTCCGGCAGGTTGGCGCGCACCTCTCCTGATTCAGTCTCTACCGACACATAGGGGCCGTAGGGGCCGATGCCGATCTTGACGGGCAGGTTCTCCAGGTAAATGGAGCGGGCCAGGCCGGAGTCGATTTCCAACTCGCGCGCCTTCACCTGGCCTTCTAGGCCCTGCTCGCCCAGGAAGAAATGGCGCAAGTAGGGCAACCAGTCTGCCTGGCCAGAAGCGATGTCATCGAGGGTTTGCTCCATCTCGGCAGTGAAGCGGGTGTTCACCAGGTTGGGAAAGTATTTTTCCAGCAGCTCGGTCACCGCAAAGGCGGTGTAGGTGGGCACGAGGGCGTTCCCCATCGACCTGACGTAGCCGCGGCTCATGATGGTGTTCAGGATGGTGGCGTAGGTGCTGGGGCGGCCAATGCCCTCGCTTTCCAACACCTTGACCAAGGATGCTTCCGTATAGCGAGGCGGCGGCTGGGTTTCGTGGCCCACCGGCTCCAACTGCAGGCAGCTCAAGGGATCCCCCTGCCGCAACAGGGGCAGATGCACTTCCCGATCTTCCAAAGCCGCCTCTGGGTCGTCGGATCCCTCCACATAGGCGCGGAAGAAGCCGGGAAAGTCAATGCGCTTGCCGCTGGCCCGAAACACCGCATCGTCCACCGCGATGAGCACGATGGTGTGGGTCTGCCGCGCCTCGGCCATTTGGCTGGCGACAGTGCGCTTCCAGATCAGGTCGTAGAGGGCCAGCTCCTGCCCTGTGAGGGGGGTTTGGCTGGGCAGGCGAAACTCCGAGCCGGCGGGACGAATGGCCTCGTGGGCTTCTTGCGCCCCTTTGGTTTTGGTGGTGTACTGCCGAGGTTCGGGGCTGAGGTACTCCTTGCCGTACATCGACTCCACGCAGGCGCGGGCGGCGCGGATGGCCTGTTCCGACAGGTGTACCGAGTCGGTGCGCATGTAGGTGATGTAGCCCTCTTCGTAGAGCTTTTGGGCGATGCGCATCGTCTGCTGAGCCGACAGGCGCAGCTTGCGGTTGGCCTCCTGTTGCAGCGTGGAAGTGGTGAAGGGAGGGGCGGGCTTGCGGGTGGAGGGGCGTTCTTCGACCGAGCTGACGACCCAAGCTTTCCCCAGCAGGCGATCCCGTAGGGCCTCGGCCTGGGCTTGATCCAACAGCACCACATCCCGTCCGGCTATGAGCTGCCCGGTGCTGGGATCGAAGTCTTGCCCGCTGGCCAGACGTTTGCCGCCCAGGCTCACCAGCTCTGCCGGGAAAGAGGCCGCTTGGCTTGCTGTCCTCGGTTGCAAATCCGCTTTCAGATCCCAGTAGGTGGCTTTTTTAAAGGCGCGACGCTCCCGCTCCCGATCCACCAAGAGCTTCACCGCCACCGACTGCACCCGACCTGCCGAGAGTTTGGGGGCAATTTTTTTCCACAGCAGCGGCGACAGAGTGTAACCCACCAGGCGATCCAAGATGCGGCGCGTCTCTTGGGCCCGCACCAGTTGCTCGTCCACCTCACGGCAATTTTGCAGCGCCTCCTGAATGGCCTCGCGGGTGATCTCGTGGAACACCATGCGGCGGGTGGGCACCTTGGGCTGCAGCACCTGTTGCAGGTGCCAACTGATACTTTCCCCCTCCCGGTCTTCGTCAGTGGCCAGAATTAGCTCGTCGGCTTTCTTAAGCGCCTCCTTCAGCTGTTTGACTACCTTTCTTTTGTCCTTGGGGATCACGTAGAGAGGCTCGAAGTTGGCGTGGACATTGACCCCGAGACGGCTCCACTCTTCTCCCTTCACCTCTTCGGGAATGTCAGAGGCCGACTCCGGCAGATCGCGTACATGTCCCATCGAGGCTTGCACCTCATAGCCGGCGGGCAAGAAGCCGCGGATGGTACGGGCTTTGGTGGGAGATTCGACAATGACCAGCTTGGGCATGATGATGTTGACTAGAAGGAATCGACTGAAGGTGGTGAGCCTCCCGACCCAGGGGTGCGGCGGATCGGCGCCCACAATCGGGTCTACCTATGGATCTATCGCTACTTCTTCTGGAGCCTAGCAAGTCTGCTTGTGCTTGGCTAGCGATCCTGGGCGGTTGACCTGGGCAGTCTGCTCCTATTCGACCTCTTAGCACAACCATGAAGCTGCATCACTTTTCCATTCGCACCGCCGATATTTTTCGCTCCATCGCCTTTTACGAAGGTCTGGGCTTTGTGGTGGAAGAACGGTTTACCGCTGGGATCACCTTAGCCTGCTGGATGCTCAGCCCCTGGGGTCGCCTGGAGCTGATGCAGGTGCCGCAGCCCCATCCTGCGCCGGATCCTTTCGGGGATCCCCACTATGTGGGCTACTACCATCCCTCTTTGGAGATCGGCCCTGAATGGGGATCCCTGGCCGACTATCTACAGCATCTGGAGGCACAGGTGCCCCTTACCTTGCTGTTGCCGCCGCAGTGCCAGCAAATTGGCGGCCAAGTCTATGAGGTGGCGTTCATCGCCGATCCCGATGGCCTGCCGATCGAACTCATCCGCCCCCAGGGATGCCCAGGATCAGAATAAGGTTTGCCCCGACGCAGGGATCCAGGAGATATCTCCTCAATTGACGGAACGGGTGGAGGCGGTCGCTCTCTCTAGCTGGGCTGGCCCTTAAGGATCCCAGCGCTAGAGGCGTTCCTTGATGGGCCAGCCAAAGTGGCAGGGGCAGAACCAGCGCCCAGTCCGGCGCCTGCGCCGAGAAGCGGATCAGATCATGGGGCCCAAGGGTCAAGACAATCCCAAAGTAACGCCTAGAAAGGTAGCTCCTCCTCTGCGGGGGCTAGGGGGGACTGGGTTGCCGGCGGGCCGTAGGCTTCACCCAGATCCGGGGATCCCTCTGCTTCCAGGCTCTCGAGAGCGGACAGTTCTGCCGTCGCCTCCTCGGGCGAGGCCAGGATCCCTTGCAAATCTATCAGGCTGCCGTTGAAATGGTCGGCAAAGCGGCGGGCCACCTCCGCCAGCTCGTGGGCAAGGTGGTAGGAGGGAGGCTTTGCCGCTTGCGCTGGCGGGATGGAGTTCTCGCCAGGGGTCTCTGGCTCAGCAGGAGGAGGTTGCCCGACTCTACCGTAGCTTTGGGATCCCGCCTTGGGAGATGGCGATAAGTCTTTGGGGAGGTTGTCGCCCCTGGGGGTTCGGCTCTGCAACTTTGCAGGGGCGAGGGGTGGAGCCTTTTCGCGACCTGAGGTTTCGCCAGCACTCCCCTCACGATGGCGGGACGAAGGTCCCTGCTGCACCACCAAATTTAGCCGCACCGGGCGCTGCAGCAGGTTGTGGAGCGCAGAGCAGAGCTCGGCTTCTTTGCTGCGCACCTTGTCCACTAAGCCCTTATTGGGAAAAGCAAGGGTAATCTCTAAGGTCTCCGTCCCGTCAGAGCCAACGAGAGACTCCTGCTGCAAATAGCCGGATGCCAATAGGCCTCTGGTGATGGGGCGAAGGTTTTCAAGAAACTCCTCCCACCGGGGCCGCAGCAGCTTGAGGGGATGCGGATCTTTCGCTTTTTCCGGGCTGGCCGGCTTCTCCCGACTTGGCTTTGCCGTTTGCGACGGCGGGAGGGATCCCCCTGTTGCAGCAGGGGAAGGGGCTGGGGTCTCTGGAAGGGTTGTCGTAGGAGCTGTCAGCTCCTCGCTGGCTGGGACGGTGGGGCTAGGGGTCTTTCCGACCGTTGGCGGGCCGACGGCTGGGAGCGGCTCTCCGCCTTTGGCCTCTATTGACGGCAGCGGGACGGCACTCTGGCGAAGCTGGCCCAGCAGATCCAGCAGGGCGATCTCCAACCAAAGCTGGGGTTGCCCGCTCTGGCGAATTTGCGGCTCGCACTGGCGCAGGTGGCTCTGGGCCGCCAGCAGCATCTCCACCGAGTAGCGAGGAGCCCGCTGCTGCAGAGCTGCCCAGGTGGGATCCGTTACGGCCGCCAACTGCCGCTGTTGGGGGGCCGTCTTGGCCAGCAGCAGATCCCGGTAAAAAACCACCAGGCTCTGCAGCACCACCAGGGGCTCTCTGCCCCGCTCCAGCAATTGTCGCGTCTGGGCCAGCACCGCCTGCACATCCTGAGCCAGCAACGCATCGGTCAAATCCAAAAGCTGCCGCTCCGGGATCCCGCCCACCAAGTCCCATACGGCTTCTGGGGTGATGGATCCCTCCAGCAAGCTGAGCTGATCCAACAGGCGCTCGGCGTCCCGCAGCCCGCCCTGGGCCAGTTGGGCCACCAGGTGCAAGGCTTCTGGTGCAATGGGGATCCCTTCCTGGGCGGCGATCTGGCCCAGGTGGGCCACCATGTCGTCGAGGGGGATGCGGCGGAAGTCAAACCGCTGACAGCGGGAAACGATGGTGGGCAGAACCCGCTGTGGGTCGGTGGTGGCCAGCACAAACACCACGCGAGGAGGCGGCTCTTCCAGCGTCTTCAGCAACGCGTTGAAGGCGGCATTGCTGAGCATGTGGCACTCGTCGATGACATAGACCTTGTAGCGGCTATTTACCGGCGCAAATTGGGCCCGCTCGATCAGCTCGCGGATGTTGTCCACGCCGGTGTTGCTGGCCGCGTCGATCTCAATCACGTCCAAAGAAGAGCCGGCGGTGATGGCGCGGCACTGGCTGCATACCTGACAGGGATCCGGCGTTGGCCCCTGCTCGCAATTTAAAGACTTGGCCAAGATGCGGGCGCTGGAGGTTTTTCCGGTGCCCCGCGGCCCACAGAACAAGTAGGCCGGCGCCACCCGCCCCAGCCGGATGGCATTGGCCAAAGTCTGCACGACTGCCCCTTGGCCCACCACCTCGGCAAAGCGCTGCGGTCGGTATTTCAAATGAAGGGGTTCGTACTTGCCAGCAACGGCCATTTTTTCGAGCTCTCCAGTCGCCTTGCAAGCGCGCCCCCGCCGAAACCGCTCTTGCTGGGCAATGCTGAGGCATCCCAGGGGGGCTCCCCTATTCTGGCTTCTCCCTTTGTCCCTCAAGAGCGATACTGGGCCTGGGAGGAGATGTCGCTCCCTGGGCGGGCAGAGCTTTGGGATCCCGGCGGCGCAGCGGAGGGATCTGCGGCAATTGCACCTTCCAGCCGGGGGCATCCAGTTGATCCACGTGCTGCAGCCGGTAGCTGAGCTGGTACAGTTCCCTCTTGAGCCGGCGATTTTCTGCCTGCATGGCGGCGATGCGCTCGCGGATGGGCTGCAGGCGGGCCTGAAGTTTGCGCCGGTAGAGCTCCGGCAGCTCCTGGAGCATCTGCTCCAACACCTGCTTTTCTTGGTAGAGCTGCTCGATCTCGGCCTCGTAGCTGCGAATTTGCCGCTGTTGCTTTTCTTGGCGCAGCTCCAACAGGTCGATCTGGCTCTGCAGCAGGCGGTTGCGCTCCCGCAAAAGCTGGATCTCCCGCTCCCGCGCCGCCAGCGCTGAGGTCCACAAAGACTCTCTCCCGCTGCCACAAAGTGCTTCCTGCATCGCCTCTTTCTCGATCCATCCAGACATAGCTGCAAAGAAAGGGATCCCTCCCCCGTCACTCTATCCGGCTCGGCGGGGTGGGGCAAATGGCCCCTCCTTCTCTGGGGTGAGCCCCCAGGGCTTGCCTAACCTGGGCTTCCAGCTGCGCCAGGGATCCGGAATTGTCCAGCACTACATGGGCGCGACGGGCCTTTTCTTCTAGGGGCCACTGGCTGGCCAGGCGCGCCTCGATTTCTGCCGCCGTCAGCAGATCCCGCTGCGCCAGCCGCTGCCGCTGCTGCTCCGGGGTACAGGTCACCACCCAGATCTCGCTGGCCAAGTTTTCCATGTGGGCCTCAAACAGGAGCGGGATCATCAGGCAAACGGTGGGATGGCCTTCCCCGTGAGGACATTGGCAACTGGGTCGAGCCTCAGTCGCTTCCTCAGGCGGCGCAGATGCCCCGTGGGCCTCGAGAAACTCCCGCAGCCGCGCTTTGACAAAAGGATGGATCTGGGCTTCCAGCCAGGCCCGCTCGGCGGCATCGGCAAAGACAATCCGCCCCAACTGGCGGCGATCCAGCGCTCCAGAGGGATCCTGGATGGCCCGGCCGTAGCGCTGCAGCACCCGCTCGCGGATGGGGGATCCCACCGCTAGGGCTTGCCGCGCCATCTGATCTGCATCGGCCACCGGGATCCCGTGCCGTTCCAAGATGCGGGCCACCGTGGATTTGCCTGTGGCTATGCCGCCCGTCAGGCCGATGATTCTCATGGGAGCTGGGTGATTTCAAATGAGTTGGAGACAGGCCCAAGCGCTCTGCGCCGGCCCTCACCCCCAGCCCCTCTCCCAGAGGGAGAGGGGAGATCCCCTTCAAGGCGAGGCCCTTTGGGTAGAGGGTGGGGAAAGGCAAGGTTCTGTTAAGAGACTATACTCAAAGCCTTCCACCAAGGCCCGGCAGGAGGCTTCGATGATGTTGGTGGAAACTCCCACCGTGGTCCAACGGCGGTGGCCGTCGCTAAACTCCACCAGCACCCGCGTCTTGGCCGAGGTGCCGGCCCGCCCGTCCAAGATGCGCACCTTGTAGTCGGCCAGGTGAATGGCCTCCAGTTGCGGGTAAAACTCCAGCAAGGCTTTGCGCAGCGCCCCATCCAAAGCCGCCACCGGCCCATTGCCTTCCGCTGCCGTCACCCGCGTCTGCCCCCGCACCGCAATCTTCACCGCCGCCAAGGACTGCACCTCCGTTGCCTCGCCGCTGGGATCCCAGTCTTTGCTGCTCCAGTCGGAGCGGGTGGTGGCGCTGACATGGAAGCTGAGCACCTCAAACGGATGCGAGCGCTGCCCCAACAGCTCCCGCACCAAGAGCTCAAAGCTGGCCTCAGCGGCCTCAAACTGGTAGCCCTGCAGCTCCAAGGTCTTCAGCCGCTCTAGGATCAAGCGGGCCTGGGGATCCGACTTGTCCAGCCGGATCCCGAACTCGGCCACCTTGCTGAGGATATTGCTCAGCCCCGCCTGTTCCGAGACGACGATGCGCCGGCAGTTGCCCACCTGCTCCGGGGCGATGTGCTCGTAGGTGAGGGGGTTTTTTTGGACGGCGCTGACGTGGATCCCGCCCTTGTGGGCAAAGGCCGACCGGCCCACAAACGGCGCGTGGTCATCTGGGGCCAGGTTGACCACCTCGCTGATGGCGCGGGAGATCTCTGTCAGGTGTTGCAGCTTCCCCTCCGGCAGACAGCGGTAGCCCAGCTTCAGTTGCAAGTTGGGGATAACGCTGCACAGGTCGGCATTGCCACAGCGCTCCCCATAGCCGTTGATGGTGCCCTGCACCATGCGCGCCCCCGCCTGGACTGCCGCTAGAGCATTGGCCACGGCCGTGCCGGAGTCGTTGTGGGTGTGGATCCCCAAAGGCAAATGCCCCAGGTGATGGGATTCCGCCAAGACGGCTGCCGTGATGGCGGCGATCTCGTGGGGCAGGGATCCGCCGTTGGTATCGCAGAGAACCAGCCACTCCGCCCCTGCCTCGGCAGCCGCCACGAGGGTTTGCAGGGCGTAGTCGGGGTTGTGGCGGTAGGCGTCGAACCAGTGCTCGGCATCGTAGATCACCCGCCGCCCTTGGGAGCGCAAATAGGCGATGGTGTCGCGGATCATGGCCAGGTTTTCCTGCAGCGTGGTGCCCAGCCCCTCCGTAACATGCAGATCCCAAGACTTGCCAAAAACCGTCACGTAGCGGGTTCCCGCCGCCAAGATGGCCTGCAGCAGGGGGTCATCGGCTGCCCGCCGCCCCGGCTTGCGGGTGGAGCAAAAGGCCACCAGCTCCGCCTGCTCCAGCGGCTCTTCCCGCAGTTGCCAGAAAAATTGTCCATCTTTGGGATTGGCCCCCGGCCAGCCCCCCTCAATAAAGGGGATCCCCAGCCGATCCAGCAGCTTGGCAATCTGCACCTTATCTGGCACCGACAGCGACAGCCCCTCCCGCTGCGCCCCATCCCGCAGCGTGGTGTCGTAGAGGGTGATGGCGACCGGAGAATCTGCTTCAGTCTTCATACCGCATCAACTTTTTGTAAAAGGCGGTGGTGAAATCCGGCGGCTGCCCCCGCTGCACCAGCGCTACCACGTCGATGAGGTAGTCCACAAACTCGTAGTTGACGATGGAGAGCTGGTAAGTGAGCTCGGCATCCTGATCGAAGACCACCTGCACCACGGTCAGATCTGCGGGCAACAGCGACGTGTGCCAACTGGCCAGGAAACGCACGGGCTTGTCTCCCTCGATGGCCCTCTGTCCTTCCAGGCTGCCTTTTTTGTAAAGGCCCACGGCCAGGGGCAGGTACTGCCGGCGGGCAACCGCGTAATAGGGCTGATAGACGGACACTTCCGACGGGCCGGCGGGTTCGAGCTGCAGAGCCATGGCGTGTCAAGGGAAGAAAACGGTTAAGGACGGCAACAACCCCAACTGCAATCCAGCCTACCGCCTCGACGACTTGCTGGTCTAAGGGTTAGGGGCTCTAGGAGGGATCCGGCACCTTCTTTGGGAGAAAAGCGTTGGAAAGTCGAGAAGCTCTGCGGAAGAATAGGAGAAGTAAAGAGGGGATCCCCCCAAGCGACTCCCTCTTCGGCATGTCCTGGACCCATGGACACCAACCAAGACAGGAACATCCCTTCCCCCGCCCCAGCTCTGGCGACGGAGTGGGATCCCGTGCTGCAGCAAAAGTTTGAGCAGCTTGCCCAGATCTTGGCCAAGATGGGGCGGGTCTTGGTGGCCTACTCAGGCGGGGTGGATAGCAGCCTGGTGGCCAAGCTGGCCTGGGATCAGTTGGGGGAGGGGGCCCTGGCCGTCACTGCCGCCTCCCCTGCCCTTTTGCCCGAAGATCTGGAGGAGGCCATCTGGCAAGCCCAATCCATCGGCATCCGCCACCAGATCGTCGAGACCCAGGAGCTGCAGGATCCCCGCTACGCCGCCAACCCCGCTAACCGCTGCTACTTCTGCAAAAGCCACTTGCATGACCTGCTGTGCCGGCTGGCGCAAGCCCAAGGATACGACTACGTGGTGGATGGCCTCAACGCCGACGATCTGGCCGACTACCGGCCGGGAGTGCAGGCAGCTCGAGAGCGGGGCGTGCGTTCCCCCCTGGCGGAGGTGGGGATGAGCAAGCTGGAGGTGCGGCAACTGTCTCGCCATCTGGGCCTGCCCTGGTGGGATAAGCCGGCTCAGCCCTGCCTCAGCTCCCGCTTTCCCTATGGCGAGGCCATCACTGCCGAGAAGCTGCGCCGAGTGGGGGCGGCAGAGCGCTATTTGCGCAGCTTGGGCTGGCACCAGGTGCGGGTGCGCTCCGAGAAAGATACTGCTCGCATCGAACTGCCCCCTCACCAGATCCGAGAGTTTGTGCAAAAAACCGATCTGGAAGCGCTGGTCAGGGCTCTGCAATCCTTCGGCTACCTCTACGTCAGTCTCGATTTGGAGGGCTACCGCAGCGGCAAGCTCAACCGCGCCCTCAACCCGCCCCCGCCGACAACGGGCTGAGCCAGCCCGGGGGCTTGGGCTGAAGTTTTGCGCAGGTTTGGGGGAGTATGAAAGGGTTTTGGTGGCTCTGGCTTTGCTTGGGGGTGTTTGGCCTGGCAACGGCTGCTCCTGCCTCAGCCCAGAAAGACCAGGTGGCAGCCGCTCAGCCTGGGGATACGAGTGCCCCCGATACCCTTGCGGATCGCACGTTACGGCTGCGCTCCGACCGCCAAACCTTCGACCAACGGGCGCAGGTTTTCCAGGCGGAAGGAAATGTGGAGATGCGGCTGGGCCGCTCTGTGCTGCGGGCAGACCGCCTGCGCATCGAGCTGCAACAGCGGCGAGCCGTGGCCGAGGGCAATGTCTCGGTGGAGCTGCATCGGCAGCGCATCCAGGGATCCCGCCTGGAATACGACTTTGAGCGGGAGCAGGGAGTTTTGGAAGAGGCCTTCGGGCAGGTGGATATCGGCCAGTTGCAGGCCGCCGGATCCCCGGCAGCGGCCCTCTCGCCGCAGCGGCTGGTGCGCTTTCGCGCCGTTCGCATCCGCTTCGCTGCCAACAACTGGGAAGGAGAGCAAGTGCAGTTGACCAACGACCCGCTAGATCCGCCAGAGCTGGAGATCCGCAGCCCGCGAGTGACCTCCGCCCTGCAGCCGGATGGTTCCAGCCTGCTGATGGCCGAGGCGGGGCAACTGGTTTTCGACCAGGTCTTTTTTTTGCCCCTGCCCATTCGGCTGCGTCTTGACTCCTTCAACCGTCAGCCTCCGGTCAGCCTTTTTTACGATGACTTCGACCGGGAAGAACTGCGGCGCGGCCTGATCCTGCAAGCCAACATCGAGCTGCTGCAGGATCCCAACCTCAGCTTGGTGCTCTCCCCCCAACTGTATCCGCAGCGCCTCTGGGGGAGCCTCCAAGGGATCCGCGATGGGGTTGGGCTGCGGACGGATTTTCGTTGGCGGCAACCGGAAGCCAATGCCCAAACCTCGCTGTTTGCCGAGCTGCGCGGGATCGTCTTCGAGGAATTTGCTCGGCGCTTGCGGGCGCAGGTCGAACACCGCGTTACCACCGGCGACGGCGGCCAAGTCACCTACACCTATGCTTATCGGGAGCGTTTTTTCAGCGGGCGGCTGGGGTTTCAGATCGTGGAAAATCGCTTCGGTGTCAGCTACAACTCGCCCACCCTCCTTCTCGGCGACACCGGCTTGAATTTCAGCTACCGCATAGCCGCCGACTCCATCGACGCCCTAGGACAACTCGGCGACATCGACACCGATCCCGATCTAGCCCTGGCCAAGACCACCGACCGCATCCAGCTCACCCGACTGCAACTGGGGGCAACCGTGAGCCGCTCCTTTCCCATTTGGCGGCCCCCCAAGACGGCAGCAGATCCCCCACCCCGCTTTTCCGCTTTGCCCATCGAACAGGGAATCTGGCTCAACACCGGCCTCAGCAGCAGCCAGTCGTTCTACTCCAATGGCCGTGCCCAAAGCTATACTGCCGGCAGCATTGGCCTCGACGCGGTAATCGGGGCTTTCGTGGCCGATACCTTCGACTACACCAACCTGAGGGTGACCTACTCCAATGGCTTTTTGGCGGGGGCCTCGCCGTTTTTGTTCGACCGCATCACCACGCGGGAGCAGCTTGTTCTGGGCTTTTTACAGCAACTGTACGGCCCGCTGCGGGTGGGGGCCGAAACCACACTGGATCTCCAATCCGGCCAGCAGGTGGATACCACCTATCGCCTGGGTTACGACCGCCGCACCTATGGATTTAGCTTGCAATACAATCCGGTGCGTCAGTCGGGGGCGCTGGAGCTGCGGGTGGAGGGCCTGAACTGGGATCCCCGCCAGTCCTCGCCGAAGCCGACGACCGGAGCGAGCCTCCACGAGCCGTGATCCCCAAACTCCCAAGGGGACTCAAAATGTAATCTTAACTACTGCTCTGCGGAGATTCTCTGTGAGAAATTGCCTCGCCGCAGGGAGAAATTTCAATCCAAATCCCTCCTGATTTGAAGGGCCATTCTGAAAAATCAAAACGGTAAGATAAAATACAGAAATTACTTTTCCAGGATTCATTTTTGCTGGTTGGGATCGCCGTATCAAAGGCTACTGCAGCGATCCCCAGGCGGTGTTAGGGTAGATAATAGGCTGAGCAGAGTGGGCTGGTGATCTAATTATGCAAACACTTGATGCGATCCCCGACAAAAAACGAGTAGAGCGAATAACCTGTAGCTACATCAACGCGACCAGCTCCGTTCAGGTGGTTCGCATCACAAATATCGAGAACTGGTACTTTGAGCGGGTGGTCTTCCCAGGGCAGCGGCTGCTGTTTGAGGCAGTGCTGGGAGCCAAACTGGAGATCCACACGGGCATGATGGCCAGCTCCATCCTGACGGATATCATCCCTTGCGAAAAGCTGCGCGTGCGAGAGACGGAGCCGGTGACGGTGGGCGCCTAGATGCCCCGAGGCCAGCGGTGTGGACTAGGTCTCGCGACCTTGCTCCTTTCTCTCCTCTCTTTCCGGGCTAGGGGAAGGTTGGGGTGAGGGGCGAGGCTTGGGCGGCAGTGGGATCTCAAGGAAACGGGCGCTCAACCGCACCGGGCTGATCTCGCGCCGTTGCGGCGGCCACGGGATCCCCAGCCAACGGGCCGTGAGCTCCAGCAGGCTGGGGGGCGGTGTGGGAGTAGGGGTGGGCGTTGGTGGTGGGGTGGGGTACAGATCCAAGCGCGGCGGACGGGGGGTGCTGACCCGAAAAGCATCGGGGGGAGGTTGGGTCAGCGGCACATTGGGATCCCCGCACCCCAGCAGGCCCAGACCCAGCAGGATGTACAGCGTTGCGGTGCCTCTGCTTCTCATGAACAAGCTGCCGAGCATCGACACCAGACTATCACCGGGATCCCAGGGCTCTGAGCTGGGTTTGCAGATCTGCTTCCAGGGCAGATAGCTCGCGAGCTATGGCTGCGTAGCGGTTGGCAGTCAAGTTTTTGGCGATAAATTGCTCCAGCAGTTGCTGATCCCGGGCAACCATCTGGTTAAAGTACTGCTCTACGGGAACCCGTGGGTCTTCGATCAAGGCTCTGCACATCTGCAAAGCCGTGATCAACTGGGCCCGCACCTGCAAAAAGAGCGACTGGATATACCGCTGCTCGGCCTCGCTCAGTTGGCGAAAATCTCGCCAATACTGGCCCCCCTCCAGCGATTGTTGGAGCTCTTGCACCCAGCGGTTGTACTCTTTTACCTTGCGGGCGAGATCGCTGGCAAACTCCATGATCTTGGGAGGGCTATTTAGGAGGTGGGCCTCCTGCCAGCGCTGGCGAATGCGGCGCAGGCTCTGCTGCAGCTCCAAGCTGGCCCAGAGGAGCCCCAGCAAAACCACCGCCAGCAACACGACGGCCACTGTATACAGTAGCCAATAGCCGGGATCCCGCATCCCCAAAAAGATCACCAGGGCAACCACCAACAGGCAGAGGGCCAGCATAACCCAGAAGCGCAGTTGTTGTTGTTGCAGACGCAGGTACCCTTCCCTCAGGCCAAATGCTTCACAGCAAGCCTCCAGATCCGCATCCATGATCTGGCGAAACTCCTCTAGAGAGATTGGTTCGGCAGTGATCATCGAAGACCCTCGCAACGCAATCTGGGTTGAAGTCCAGGCCGTTAGGATTTGCCCTGCCAATTCCGCGCGGCTTCCGTACTCTCCTCCAGCGGCTCCAGCACCTCGCTGGCTGGAACCACCATCAACCCATAGCCCCCTTCGCGACAAAAATCGACGATCTCCTGAGTATCAAAGCGCTCGGCCAGCGGCTTGGGCAGCCCCTGCTGGGCCAGCCTTCGGGCATATTTTTTCGCCCCAAAGGCGCTCTCAAACGCAATGACAATGTCCTGCCCCCCGATCTGGCGTGTGCAGATCCCCTCTTGGCCATTGGCTTGGTAAAGCAGCACGATGACCTGGGAAGGCAAGTCTTCCGGGCTAGCCCAAGCCAACTCCTTCTCAGCCTGGGATCCGCCGCCGAGCAACACATCCCGCGCCTCGTTGAGCCGTGCCAGTTGCGCCTCCAGCAAGGGCCTTTGCCGTTCGTCCTCCAGCTCCAAGAGGGCGGCACTGAGGGTTTGATATTCTCGAAACCACTTCCTCCGGATCTCCCGTTCGCTGGCATCCGGCGGCAGGTTGAGAACTTGGAGGGCCTCGGCGGTGTCCATCGACAGCCTCTGCTCGGATTGAGAGGAACGTCACTGTCCACAGTCTAGACTAACCGCTCTGGGAGCTTTGAGAGGGGGACTCTTCCAGGGATCCCCGCTCCTTGGCGCTGTCAGCCGGTCGTTGGGTAGGAAGCCGAACTGCTGAGCAATTCCCCTTGCACCACGTTCGAGATGCCGCCAGCGGGGTGGGCAGATATCGGGCTTGGCCAACTGGATAGGCAAATCGGGCAGAGCAGCAAAGGATGGTGTGGCACAGCAAGTGGGGGTTGCCTGCCAGCAGCTACTGCAAGTTGTGAAAGAATCGCCGCTCTCCCCCTGCGTGGGAGCAAGCCGGCAGGGCTGCGGACAACGTCAAGGTTAATTCTCAGTTAAGAAAAAAGCCGTTGCGGGGTGTAATCCCGCTGCATCTATGAGAAGATGGTAAAGCTGTGCTTTTTGTTCGCACGGCTTCGGTAGTCTATCTGGCCAATTAGGGGATAGTATGCTGCACACACTATCTGGCCAATTAGGGGATAGGTCTCTGGCTCTGATCGGGATCCACTGCATCCTAGAGCTTTACGACTGCCCGGCCAAACTTCTGGATGATGTTTCCCTGGTGCAACAGGCCTTGCGGGAGGCAGCAAGACGCTCCAACTCCACCCTCTTGGGCGAGCTTTGCCATCCGTTTGAGCCACAGGGGATCACGGCTCTGGCCCTTTTGGGAGAATCCCATATCTCCATTCACACTTGGCCCGAAGCGGGCTATGCAGCGGTGGATGTGTTCACCTGTGGTCGCCACACGCGGCCCGAAGCAGCCTGTGAATACTTGATCCAGGTGTTTCAAGCGCGGCGGTATTCGCTGCGCAAGCTACCTCGCCGAACCACGGATGCGGCACCCATTGAAGAGATGGCGGATTTTCCCGAAGCGCTAAGCTGTGAAACGGCCGGACGAAGGCGCTGAGATCCCGCCACTTTTTGTCAGGTGTCCTATGAACACCCCAAAGAGCTTCTTCTGGGCGCAGGAGTACTTCACCCCCTGGGACTACACTGCCCGTGCCATCACGCGCATTCTGGCCTACCGAAAAACCCGTTTTCAGGAGATGCTGATCGCCGAGACGGGAGCCTATGGCAAGGGCCTGATGCTGGATGGCCACTGGCAGTCCACCACGGCGGACGAATTCCTGTACCACGAGGCTCTGGTTCATCCGGCCCTGGTGCAGGTCGTCCAGGCGGGTGGGATCCCGCGGCGAGTGTTGATATTGGGTGGTGCGGAAGGGGCGACGCTGCGGGAGGTGCTGCGCTGGCGCTCGGTGGAGCAAGTGGTGATGGTGGATATCGACGGGGAGGTGGTGGAAGCCTGTCGAGAGCATCTGCCGGAAATGCACCAAGGATCCTTTGCGGATCCGCGGGCAGAGGTGGTGATCGCCGACGCCTTGGACTTTCTTGGCCAGACGGAGCCGATCTGGGACGCGATCCTTTCCGATCTGTCGGATCCCGTTGAGGCCGGCCCGGCCTACCGCCTCTTTACCCAGGAGTTTTTCCGCCAGGTTCGCTCCAAGTTGCAGACCGCTGGGGCTTTTGTCATCCAAGCTGGGCCGACGGGTCCAGTGGAGTTGTGGCAGCACACTCGCATCGTTCACACCTTGAAAACGGTGTTTGCTGCTGTGCAGCCCTACGCTATCTACGCCCCCACCTACGGCGGGCCGCTGGGGTTTGCCCTGGCAGCCCAGGATCCCATCTCTTCCAGGCCGGAGCCCGAACAGGTCGACCAGATCCTGGCCCAACACCTGGATCCCGACCGCGGAGCGCTGCGCTTCATCGATGGCATCACCCTCCTGGGACTCTACCAGGTTCCCGCCCACCTGCGCCGTGCCATTGCTGCTGAGACCACCGTCTACACCCTGGCCAACCCTCCTCAGGTCGAGTAATCTGGCGGCCCAATCCGCGATTAAAAGTGGGATCCCAGGGTATTTGTCTTCGGTGCCATAACTTGGTAGATTCGTGAGCAGCCGAATTTTGCTTCCCCGATGAAAGTCCTGGTTATTGGTGGTGACGGATACTGCGGCTGGGCAACGGCCCTACACCTGTCCAACAGGGGCTATGAGGTGGCCATTCTCGATTCCTACGTGCGCCGCCTCTGGGATCTGCAGCTAGGGGTTTCTACCCTGACGCCCATTGCCCAGCTCGAGCAGCGGGTGGATCGCTGGAAGGGGCTGACCGGCAAGGATATTCCCATTTTCGTTTGCGACGTCACCAACTACGAGGCCCTCATTTCTTGCATGCGTCGCTTTGAGCCGGAGGCCATCGTCCACTTTGGCGAGCAGCGCTCTGCTCCCTACTCGATGATTAGCCGCGAACATGCGGTGATGACCCAGGTCAACAACGTGGTGGGCACCCTGAACATCCTCTACGCCATCAAGGAGGAGTTTCCCGACTGCCACCTGGTGAAGCTGGGCACCATGGGCGAGTATGGTACCCCCAACATCGACATCGAGGAGGGGTACATCACCATCGAGCACAACGGCCGCAAGGATACCCTGCCCTATCCCAAACAGCCGGGTTCCATGTATCACCTCTCCAAGGTGCACGACAGCCACAACATCCACTTCGCCTGCCGCGTCTGGGGCCTGCGGGCTACCGACCTCAATCAAGGGGTGGTGTACGGCGTGTTAACAGAAGAAACCGGCATGGATGAGGTGCTGATCAACCGCCTCGACTACGATGGCGTGTTCGGCACGGCCCTGAACCGCTTTTGCGTTCAAGCCGCAGTGGGCCACCCCCTGACGGTGTACGGCAAGGGGGGCCAAACCCGTGGCTTCCTGGATATCCGCGATACGGTGCGCTGTGTGGAGCTGGCCATCGCCAATCCTCCTGAGCCAGGTCAGTTCCGGGTGATGAACCAGTTCACCGAGCAATTTAGCGTGGAGCAACTGGCGCTGATGGTGCAAAAGGCCGGAGCCGCCATGGGCCTGAAGGTGGAAATCAACTACTTGGAAAACCCCCGTGTCGAGCTGGAGGAGCACTACTACAACGCCAAAAATACCAAGCTCCTAGACCTGGGCCTACAACCCCACTACCTATCTGACTCGCTTTTGGACTCGCTGCTCAACTTCGCCCTCAAGTACAAAGACCGCGTGGATGTGCGGCAGATCCTGCCCAAGGTGAAGTGGAAGGGCTAGCTCTCCAGGCAAGCTTGGGCCAGGCTCAGCCAGCCGCGGGCCAGATTCTCCAGGTCATAGCCCCCTTCTAACCCGAAGACGGTCTTGCGGGTCACCTCCTCCAGGCAAAGGCGGGCCATGCGGCCAAAGGCTTCCGGCTCTAGCTGCATACCGGCCAGGGGATCCCCTTTGGCACAGTCGAAGCCGGCGCTCACCAGCAGCAAATCCGGCTGGAACGCTTGCAAGAACGGCAAGATCTTCTCGTCGAGGGCCTTTTTGTAGGCCAACCAATCCGAGCCGGCAGGCAAAGGCACGTTGCAGAGGTTGCCGTGGATCCCGGTTTCCTCGGCCAAGCCCGTGCCAGGGTAGAGGGGAAACTGATGGATAGAGGCATAGGCCAGTTGGGGGTGACGCTCCACCACCGCCTGCGTGCCGTTGCCGTGGTGCACATCCCAATCGAAAATGGCTACCCGCCTCACCCCCGGCTGATCCAGGGCCCAGAGGGCGGCAATGGCGGCGTTACTGAAGAGACAAAACCCCATTGCCCGTTCCGGCTCCGCGTGATGCCCCGGCGGGCGACACAGCACCAAAGCAGGCTGAGCCGCGGCCAAAGCCGAGGCCGAAGCAGCAATCCAGGCTCCAACTGCCTGCCGCGCCGCCTCAAAGCTCGCTGGGGAAACGGCGGTATCGGCATCGAGGCGACCCCCTCCTGCCGCAGCCAACTCGGCCACCCGTTGAATGTGCCAGCGCGGGTGTACCCGCTCCAGTTGTGCAAGATCGGCCAAGGGGGGATCCCGCCATTCCAGATGCTCGGCGAAAGAGGCACCGCGCAGCGCCTTGACAACGGCCTGCAGGCGAGCCGGACGCTCGGGGTGAAACGGCCCGGCGTCGTGGCGGAGAAAAGTCTCAGAATAGTAAACGGGCAACATACCAGGGCAAGGTAGCGTTCTTGCAGTCTAGCCTAAGCCCATCTTCCCTCTACCCGTAGAAGGCTTCCGACATGGATCCCGCATAGGGATCAACGCCAAAAGAAGCTTGTTGCAGCTTTTGATTGACCACCTCCCGCACTACCGAGCGGAGCAATTCCAGCTCAGAAGGGTTGAGCTGATCGCGGCTGGGACACTCATCGGCAGCCAGCCACATATAAACAGCAGGAACCCGGTTTAAGATCTGCTGCATCAGCGCTTCCCGCTCCCTGGCATCGTGGAAAACCTGCTGATGGGGGTGCTCAGTACAGAGGACATTTTCCAGTTCTCCCAAAGCCAGGTACTCAACGATATTAACCAACATCTTTTCCATTTGTCCCTCCTAAAAATCCCCGTCGCTCTTAAAACAGGCATTAAACAAAAAGTGCAACTTTCTCCTTTCCTCCTTGGCCGCTCTTTGCCTCGGACTCTTGCCTACAGGCCGGATAGCTGAGCCGGCGGCAGATCCAGTCCACCAGCGGGAAGAGGTTGTGGATTTGTCTGCTAAGATCTCCCCTGCGGCCAATCCTTAGCCCCCTCTATTTGCCCCGTTTGCCCTCCCCTCTGCCGCTGAAAGCAGCCAACAATCAGCAGCCGGAAAATCTCTTCGCTGGTATCCGGTACCAACGAAAAATTATCGGCTTTTTGAGAAGGACAGGGTAGGCCATTTAACAAAGACTATAGAAACTCAACCGCAAGAGGGAAGAAGATCTTACCCAGCTACTCCTCCTCCAATACGCTAACACGTAACTATGTAGGAAGTTATGGGACTATTAAGAAGTTTACACATTTCTTGACGATCGGCTAACACTTTCGTTTGGCAAAGACACCCACTTGAAGAGCTAAGCGGAGCAACTCTTCGCCTGGCTACAAGCTCTGAAAAGCTGCCAAGATCTAAGGATCTAAAACTATGTCTAGCCTGCTATTGGCAAATCGACTCGCTGAGCCTGGATCCAGAAAGATTCCAGGTCGTAATAGCCTCTTTCCTCCTGCATGAACACATGGACGATGAGATCGGCATAGTCGATCAGTATCCAAGAGCCTGACTCTTGACCTTCGATGCGGCGCGGACTCTGTTGCCACTCCTCCCAAACCTTTTCCTCGATTGCTCGGGCAATGGCCCGTACTTGCGTAAGCGAGTAGCCACTGATCAAAAGGAAGTAATCCGCCAACGTGGAAATTTGGGATACATCCAGCAGGACAATGTCGCCGCCTTTTTTTTCTTCTGCTGCGCGAGCTGCGCTCAACGCCATGCGATAGATGGGATCCCTGGCACGGACAGGCATGGACTGTAGCAACTAAAACCCTCCTGAAACGACTGAATTGACTGGAGACACAATCTCCTCCGAACCTTTTTTACCCAAAGGATGCAGCAGAAAATGATTCCGAGTCATGAGTGTGCGTGGATGGATCACCTGATACCGGTTTAGCAGAAATCTCAGGCTGAGATCGCAAACCCCCACCACAGCTTTAGATAAATCTACAAAAGCTAGTCGTCGCAGATGTTCTAGCTCCGGACTGTTGCCGCGGTTGGGTTCCAGAGCATCGGCTACAAAAACCACACAACTGAGCGGATCCATGCCGGGCCGTCCCAGGGTGTGGTTGGCGATGGCTGCCAAGATCTCCGCATCCTGCACCTGAAATCGCTCCCGTGCCAGCAGGGATCCCACCTCGGCATGGAGAAGGTGGGGCTCGGCCCGCTCGATCTCGTCCAACTCCCGCTCCTGAGCGACGCTCTGCAGCAGTTGCTCCGGGGGGAAGGACTTGGCCAAGTCGTGCATCAGCCCTGCCCAAGCAGCTTTTTGCTCATCCAGCCCATAGTGAGCTGCCAGTTGCCGGGCCATCGCCTCTACCCCCAAGATGTGGCGAAGGCGAGGGGGGGGCACCTGCTCCTGGAGCCAGGCCAACACCTCTTCCCGCCGTAAGACCGGGCTAGTCATTTTGCAACTTCAGCACCGCCATAAACGCCTCTTGGGGCACCTCGACGGTTCCCACCGCCTTCATGCGCTTTTTCCCCTCCTTTTGTTTTTCCAACAGCTTGCGCTTGCGGGTCACATCCCCCCCATAGCACTTGGCCAGGACATTTTTGCGCAGGGCAGGAATAGTTTCGCGGGCTATCACCCGAGAGCCAATTGCTGCTTGAATGGGCACCTCAAACTGGTGGCGTGGGATCAGCTCGCGCAGCTTGGCTACCAAAGACCGGCCCACATAAAAGGCTTTGTCCCGATGCACAATGGTGGACAGAGAATCCACCACGTCGCCGTTGATGAGGATGTCCAAGCGCACCAGGTCGTCGGCGCGGTAACCCACCATTTGGTAATCCATACTGGCGTAGCCGCGGGTGCGAGATTTCAGTTGATCGAAAAAGTCGGTGACCACTTCTGCCAGCGGTAGCTCATACACGAGCGTAGTTCGACCCTGCGCCAGGTATTTCATGTCCTTAAAGGTGCCGCGTTTGGTCTCGCACAGCTCCATCACGGTACCGACAAATTCCTCAGGAAGAATCACCTCTACCCTCACAATCGGCTCCTCAATGCTGGTGCGCTCGTTGGGGGGAGGCAGCTTGCTGGGATTGTCTACCCGAATCACAGAGCCATCGTTGAGGGTAACCTGATACACCACCGTCGGAGCGGTGATCACCAAATCCAGGTTGTATTCCCGCTCCAGGCGTTCCTGCACCACCTCCATGTGCAGCAGGCCCAAGAAACCACAGCGGAAGCCAAAGCCCATCGCAGGGGAAACTTCCGGCTCAAAGTAGAGGGCGGCATCGTTGAGCTTCAGTTTTTCCAGAGCTTCTTTGAGTTCGGCGTATTGATCGGAGTTGCTGGGGAAGAGGCCGCAGAAGACCATCGGCTTGGCTTCTTTGTAGCCGGGCAGAGGCTCAGAGGCCTTGCGATGGACAAGTGTGATGGTATCCCCGACACGGGCGTGCTCGACACTTTTAATGGCGGCGGCAATGTAGCCCACTTCCCCAGCATGGAGAGACGCAACGGACTCTTGATGAGGGCGCATCACCCCCAGCTCGGTAATTTCGTATTCCCGACCGGAGGCCATGAAGCAGATCTTATCTCCCGTCTTCACCTCCCCATCCATGATGCGCACATAGACAATCACGCCGCGGTAGGAGTCGTAGTAGCTATCGAAAATTAGGGCCCGCAAGGGATCCGCCACTGTATCCCGCGGCGGGGGCACCCGCTGCACAATGGCCTCTAGGATCTCTGGGATGCCGATGCCCATTTTGGCAGAGGCCAAGATCGCTCCGCTGCAATCGAGGCCGATGACCTGCTCGATCTCGGCGATCACCCGCTCCGGCTCCGCCCCCGGCAGGTCGATTTTGTTAATGACCGGGATGATCTCCAGGTTGTTCTCCAGGGCCAGATAGACGTTGGCCAGGGTCTGCGCCTCCACACCTTGAGAGGCATCCACCACCAGCAGCGCCCCTTCGCAGGCGGCCAGGGAGCGGGAGACTTCGTAGGTAAAGTCCACATGCCCCGGCGTATCGATGAGGTTGAGGACATAGTCTTGGCCGTCTTGGGCGCGGTAGTTCATGCGGGCCGCCTGCAGCTTGATGGTGATGCCCCGCTCCCGTTCCAGTTCCATGTTGTCCAACAGTTGCGGCTTCATCTCGCGGGCTGAAACGGTGCCGGTCGCCTCCAGCAGCCGGTCGGCCAGGGTGGATTTACCGTGGTCGATGTGGGCGATGATGGAAAAGTTGCGAATGCGGGAGACGGGAACGTCGGTCATAAAAACCTGGTTGGGGCAAAGATTTTTTACAATGCTAGCCTCTTTGGCCCTCTGCCTGGGCCAAGGTTGCCCAGAAGTTAAAGTGGCTGGGACAGCTTTTCCCGGCAACGCCGACGATGGCCGGTGTAACAGATGGGTCGCTTGCGTGGCAGCAATTTTACCAAGCAGACTTTCTCTCAAGGCGGAGAAACCCGAAGGACCTCAGGTGGGTTGTGACAACTCCGCCGGGGAGCTGTGGGGCCAGCTCGAGAGTAGAGGGATCGGCCCTACTTATCCAGCTTCTCGATGTAGGGGCGAATGTCGTTGAGGTCGATGTAGCGATCGGTGGCATTGCGCAGCTCGCGGGCGATCATTCCTTCAGTGGAGACGACTGTAATCAAAGTGTTTTTGGAGCGCAACAGCTCAACGGCCCGCTCAAAATCGCCATCGCCGCTAAACAAGATGATCCTGTCGTATTGCCCAACCGTGTTGAACATATCGATGACGATCTCGATATCCAGGTTGGCCTTCTGGGAGTAGCGGCCAGAGTCTTCGTCTCGATACTCTTTAAGGATCTTGGTGCGCACCGTAAAACCCAAGCTGATCAGAGCATCTCGAAAGGCCCTTTGATCGTTGGGATCCTTGATGCCGGTGTACCAAAATGCGTTGACTAGCTCGACGTTGGGCTGTGACCTGACAAAATAATCCAAGACTCGGCGCGGGTCGAAAAACCAGCCATTTTTTTGTTGAGCATAAAACATATTGTTCCCATCGATAAAGATGGAAACCCGCGTGACGGGATGGCGAAACATAAAGATTTTTCTCGGAATAAAGGTGGACTGGTCAGGAAAAGAGGGTGAAAACGAGAGTGTCGATTATCCTAAGGTAAGGGTGGCCACGGCAGGCCAGCGCCTGCTGATACCGATCACCCATCATAGCGAAAACAGGGATCTTTTTCCCTAGCCATTAGCCCAGGCGCCTTTGGAGATCAGGGTGGGTTCCGGCTGCCGCAGGGCATAGCTGGATCCAGGGCGGTCGGCTTGGCTAACGTACAGCTCTGCCAATTGTCGGGCCAGGTTGCGGATGCGCCCAATGTAGAGGGTGCGCTCGGCTACGGCAATGACGCCGCGGGCATCGAGCAGGTTGAAGGTGTGGGAGCACTTGAGCACATAGTCGTAGGCGGGCAGGAGCAGCGACACCGCCAGCCGATCGGGAAGCACCTGTTTTTGCAGCTTCTGGTGTGTGGTTTCGATCAGGCGCTTGGCTTCAGCTTCGTAGAGGCGGAACAGCTCCAGCAGCATCTCGGGATCCGAATACTCGAAGTTGTAGTAGGACTGCTCCACCTCGTTTTGGAAATAGATTTGCCCATAGGTAATCCGGCCTAGGGAAGGGTGCTCACCCCAGCAGAGGTCGAAAACCGAGTCCACCCCCTGTAGGTACATGGCCAGGCGCTCTAGGCCGTAGGTAATCTCCACAGAAACGGGGCGACAATCCAGCCCGCCCACTTGCTGGAAGTAGGTGAATTGGGTTATTTCCATGCCATCTAGCCACACTTCCCAGCCCACACCCCAAGCCCCCAAGGTGGGAGATTCCCAATCATCTTCCACAAAGCGAATGTCGTGTTCTGCCGGGTCAATGCCCAGGGCCCGCAGGCTCTCCAGGTACACCTCCTGGATGTCGTCGGGGGAGGGCTTGATCAGAACCTGGTACTGAAAGTAGTGCTGCAGACGGTTGGGGTTTTGGCCGTAGCGCCCATCGGTGGGGCGGCGACAAGGTTCCACATAAGCCACCCGCCAGGGATCCGGCCCCAGGGCGCGCAAAAACGTGTGGGGGCTCATGGTGCCGGCGCCTTTTTCCAGGTCGTAGGGTTGCAGGATGAGGCAGCCTTGCTCCCCCCAAAACTGCTGCAGGCGAAAGATCAAGTCCTGAAAGGTGTGGGCTGACATACCAAGGGCTGAGCAGGGATACCTTATCCTACCAATCTCCCCCCTCAGTCGATCAGCTCTTCTTGATCGGCATCCGCTGGGTCTGAGTGGTTCCACTCGATGGGCGGCATTTGGTCGAAGGCTTGTTTGAGGGCGCTGATACATTTACGCTGAACACTGCTGAACATCACTGTTCAACTATGCAGCGATAGCATTCTGCTTGTTTCCATTCGCGTTAGCGGGACGGAGTCCAAACAGAATGGCGGTATCCCGCAAAGCTTTGAGTAGAATACCCAAAGCGCAGTTTCCGTGTCGTCTTACTACCAATTTTCTGCTTTGCTTTGGCTACCATGTTGGCAGACTCGAAAGTAAACAGAAAGATCAACTGGTAGTAATCCGTACTGAACATATTATACATTATTTTCAGTATAGTTGAGCTTATTATTGACTAGAGTCATGCTCTCCCAGAGCTTGCGCATCTTGGCCAGGTAGAGATCCCCGGTGCGCAGGCGCAGGCGCTGGGAGACTTTGAACTGATCCGCTTGTACCATCACCAGGTCGATGGGGGGGCCGACGGAGATGTTGGATTTCATGGTGGAGTCGATGGAGAGGAGACCCCGGCGTTGGTGCGGGAATCTGCCGCCATCACCAAGCCAGAACGGGTGAGGATGCCAAAACAGTAGGTCATGGGTGCAAGGGGCTCGGCTTCTCGACTGTAGGATCTCAAAGCAGCGCCGAACCGATTTTGCTGCGGATCTCTTCCCGGAGGCGCGCGGTAATGGAGGTCTCGTCCAAATCGGCCAAAATTTGGGCAATGGCGGCTTTGGGCCCTTCTGGCCCCCAACTGGCTCCTTGGGCCAGGTAGCGACGGGCCGCCTCCCCGATGGCGTAGCAGGAAAACCCGGCCAAGACCGCTTGCGTCAGGGCCACCGAACCGTAGGCCCCTAGGGAGAATCCTCCAGCGAAGGGCAGGGATCCCCCCAGCAAGGTTTTCAGGGATCCCAGGCCCAAGAGCGCCACCCATTCTCCTGCCCCCAGGCTGAGCATGCTGAGGACGATCTTCTGCAGCAGTTGTGCGGCTCCCGCGCTGCTCATGGGCCAGCCATAGAGGCGGGACAGGCGCAGGATCAAGGCAATATCCAGGGCCAGCCCTCCCAAGGTATCGAGCAGGGTAACGGGGTTGAGGGCAACGGCCAGCGCCTTGGTGCGGGCAGCGGCGGCGATGAGGTCTTGGGCTTGCTGGGCGCGGCTTTGCAGCTTGCGCTCGATGACCTGTTGGTTGACGCGATCGGCAAACAGGAGGGCATTCAAGGCCAGCAGGGAGCGCCCCTCCCGGTGCAGCACCTCCAGGATCTTCAGGCGCAGGGCGTCCACTTGGGGGGGGCCGATCTCGATCTCCACGCCGAAGCTGCCATCTGGCCTCTGCACCAGCCGCGGCACGCGCGGGGAGGCCGCCACCATGACGATCTCGTCGGGAGAAAGAAGTTGCCGCACCCGTTCGTTGCGGATCTTGTCGTAGATGGCCTGGCGATCCGCCTCCGGGTACTGGTCGATCTTGTTGAACACCAGCAGCATGGGCTTGCCCGCCTCCCGCAGGGCCGCCAGGGCCTCAAACTCCACCCGCGTCAGATCCCCGCAGACCACAAAGAGGATCAGATCGGCCCGCTGCGCCACCTCCTGGGCCAGCCGTGCCCGCTCCTCGCCGTCCACTTCATCCAGGCCGGGCGTGTCGATCAGCTCCAGACGGGATCCCTGCCAGTGACTAACCTGAACCGACTGCACCGAGGCAGGGGGCAGACGGGATCCCTGCAGGGCTGCTGCAGAGAAGGGGGATTGGGGGCGGGTTTCCCAACTGATGTTCCAAGCTGCCGCTTGCTGAGTGCGGGTAATGCCGTGGGTGGGCCCCGTCTGGAAGACCGGCTCCCCCAGCAAAGCATTGAGCAGAGAAGATTTGCCCCGCCCCACCAGGCCAAAGGCAGCGATGTGGATCACCTCGGTTTCCAGCTTGTCCAGCAGCGTCTGCAGGCTCTCCAGCTCCCCTTCCAAACCCGCCATCTCCTGGGGGCTTAGATCCAGTTGAGCCACCCACTGGCGCAGGCTGCGCTTGGCTTGCTGGTAGTTGAGGTCATCTTCTAGGGTGTTGCGGCGAGCCATGGCAGTGACGCTCAATAGCAGTGGAGAACAGCCCGGCAGGGGCGGGTGTCAACCCTCAACGACAACGATGACGATAAGCAGAAACGCTAATCTCAAAGAAAGGCAGTTGGGCTTGCCGGGATCTGCAACTTTAACGTTGAGAACTGGGAGTTTGCGACAGGAGGTTTTTCATGCCGAGGGCCATCTGGAACGGGGTGGTTGTGGCGGAGACCGACCGCTACGAAACCGTGGAAGGCAACATCTATTTTCCGCCGGAATCCCTGCGCTGGGAATACTTCCAGCCCAGCTCCACCCACACCACCTGCCTCTGGAAAGGACAAGCCAGCTACTACACCCTGGTGGTCAACGGCCAGGAGAACAAAGACGCCGCCTGGTACTACCCGGATCCCAAGCCGGCTGCAGCCAACATCCGCGGCTACGTGGCCTTCTGGAAGGGCGTCGAGGTAGAACTCTAGCCGAGCCGAGTTGCCAACTGAGTATGATGGAAAAGAATTGGAGGGGCAATGCGATGCTGACCGATGGCCAGATTCCACGCAGCCCAACCCGCTGGGCAAGCAGGTGGTGTTGGGCCGGCTTGAGCCTCCTGTTGCTCGGTTGTGGCCCGGCAGGGTTTCGCACGCCGCGCCCCACGCTGGCCGGCAGCGGCCTCAACAGTATCTTCCCCGATGGGGAGCCCTCCTTCAGCGGGGATGGTCGCTACCTGGTGTTTTCCTCCGCCCGCGGCGGCAGCCAGGATATTTTTCTCTACGACACGGTGGAACAGCGGCTGGTGGACTTGCCCGGCCTGAATTCCAGCGACGTGGCCGCCACCTCGCCCGACATCAGCGCCGACGGCCGCTACATCGTTTACGTGTCCAATGCGCTGGGCAAATCGGAGATTTTTCTCTACGACCGCCAAACCCGCCGCGTTGAGAATATCAGCAGCCGGGTACCGGGAGATGTGCGCAACCCCACCATCAGCGGCGATGGCCGCTTTATCGCCTTTGAGAGCAACGGTCGCGGCCAGTGGAACATCGAGATCTTCGACCGTGGCCCGGCAGCGGCCACACGGCCCTCTGCCCCCAGCTCTTCTAATGCCGGCAGCAATCCCTAAGGGGATTCAGGAATAGCCAACCTGGACTTGTCGCATGCTCGCTGCCTTCGCCCAACGACTGGAGCCGCTGCACTCCAATGTCTTTGACCAGCTAGACCAGGCCAAGTGGGAGGCGCGCCGGTCGGGCTTGGATGTCATCGACCTTTCTTTGGGCTCCTCAGACCTGCCCCCGCCCCCGGAAGCGCTGGCAGCCATTCAGAGGGCCCTGGCAGATCCCTCCACCTATGGCTACACCCTGTTCCACGATACGGCCGAGTTTCGCGCCGCCTGCGCCCAATGGTATCTCAGGAAGTTCGGCCTGGAGATCGACCCAGAAACTGAGGTGCTGCCGCTGATCGGATCCCAGCAGGGAACGGCTCTCCTACCGCTGGCCCTGCTCAATCCCGGGGATGTTGCTTTGATCACCGACCCGGGCTACCCCTCCCATGGGGGCGGGATCCATCTGGCGGGCGGGATCCCCTACTATCTGCCCCTGCGGGCGGAAAACCGCTTCCTGCCCCAGTGGGATGAGATCCCGGCGGAGATCTGCCGTCGGGCGCGGCTGTTGGTGCTGAGCTATCCCCACAACCCCACCACCGCCACCGTCACCCCAGAGTTTTGGCAGGAGACGCTGCAATTTTGTCAGCAGCACGATATCTTCCTGGCCCATGACTTTCCCTATGTGGACTGGCGTTTCGACGGCCAGGTGGCTCCCTCGGCGCTGCTGGCGGATCCCGGCAAGACCCGCACCATCGAGTTCTTTTCCCTCTCCAAGTCTTACCACATGGGGGGGTTCCGGGTGGCCTATGCCATCGGCAGCCGCGAGCTGATCCGAGCTTTGCGCCTGGTGAAGTCCACCATCGACTTCCACCCCTACCAGGGCATCCTGCGGGGGGCGGCGGCGGCCTTGGCAGCTCCCGACAGCTTTTTGGATCACTGGCGGCAAGTGTACCGCGAGCGGCGAGACATCGCGGTGGCGGCTCTGCACCGCATCGGCTGGCCCGTGCCCCTGCCGGAGGCCACCATGTACCTGTGGGCGCCTTTGCCGGAGTCGTACCGCGGTTCCTCGGCCCAGTTTTGTCTAGACTTGGTGCGGGCCACCGGCGTTGCCCTGTCTCCAGGCTCTGGCTTTGGCCCCGGCGGCGAAGGCTATGTCCGCTTTGCGCTGGTGGCAGAGGGATCCCGGCTGGAAGAGGCAATAGAACGAATTGGGGAATTTTTGGGCAAAGGCACTTCTGGTCTCCGGCAGGCCTAGTCGCATAGAGCCAGCTTAGAAGCAGCAAGGGGGCAGGCTACAGATGTTCCTCTGAGGCCGGTTGTTGTCCCCGTCCTGGCCTTTTAGGCTGCCAGTATTAGCTGCAGCCAGTGCCGGCTAATCTGAGCCAGGATAGGAGTTGTGTTGGCCCAGTTGGCTCCCAAGGGGCATGGAAAAAGAGACGCTCGAGAGTTTTTTGTCCATCCGCGGGGTGATGGGGGTAGCGCTCCTGAGTCGAACAGGCCGCCCTTTTTTCTACCGTTCTTTTCAGAACTTGGACAGCCGACAGCAGCAGGCCCTCACCGAAGGGCTGTTTCAGGTTTTGCAAACCATGCCCCCAGGACTGGACTATTTTGACTTTCAGTTTGCCGAGCAGCGGGTTTTCGTTTACCCTTTGGGGCCGGAGTGGGTGCTGCTGGTGGCGGTCAATGACGACCTGGTGATGCCGGTCTACACCTTGGCCGTCAACCGCCTGCGAGCCGAGCTGCAACGGGATACGCCGAAGGGCCTGGCCACCTTGCGCCTGTTGACCAGCCAGGCGGAGACGGGTCGGAACCTTACCCAACCCAGCTCCACCCTAGCAGAAGGCAAGCCCACACCAAGGGAGGAGGCGACCCAGCCGGCAGCGACAGGCAGCCGCATGGAGATGGATGTCTTCGTGCAATCTCTCAATCGTCTTTGCCAGATCACAAGCGGCTATTTGGGCAAGGCGGTGATCGTCAACTATTGGAAGGCGGCGCGGCAGGAAGTGGTGGAACGCCAGGGATCCTCAGCCGAGTGGCTCCATCAGTTCGAGATCGAGCGCAGCGGACAAATCCACTACAAGGGCACCCTCAAGGAGCTGGACGAATCTCAACAAAAGGTGCTGCGGGACTGGGTGCTGGCTTTTTTCCGCCGCTGCGAAGAGGTGATCCACGATTTTCGCAATTTAATCAAATCGGCGGAATTGCGCTTTTGACATGCTCCCTAAGGCCACAACACCCCCGCCCCGCAAAGGCTGGGCGGCTCTTGGCCGCGGAAAATCCAGGCTAAGCTATGACCATAGCCACCGTGGATCACGCTAGGTGCAGACGGGATCCCTGACCGAGGGTAGCTCCTCTGGTCACTGCGAACCGGTGCAGCGAGGATCTGCTTTGCTACCGCGATGCCACCGGATCCCTCGCTACCATCTGCTTACGGCACGCTAAGCGAAGGAGTTGCCATGCTGAGAATCGTCACCCAGCTAGCCGAGGCTGAAGCCGAGCTTAGACGGATCTCGGAGCGCACTCAGGCTGACCAGAACTTGCACCGCGAGGCAACCGTGCGGGAGATCCTACAAGCGGTACGCCGCCAGGGGGATCGCGCTCTCCTGGCCTACACGGCGGAGTTCGACCAGGTGGAGCTGAGCGTAGCCGAGCTAAAGGTGTCGGGGGCTGAGCTGGAGGCAGCCTACCAGGCGGTATCTCCGCAACTGCTATCGGCCCTGCGCTTGGCCAAACAGCGCATCGAAGCCTTTCACCGGCAGCGGGTGCCCAGCAGTTGGGTGAGCTTTCCCGGCCCCGAGATCGTCTTGGGCAAGCAGTACCGCCCGGTGGATCGCGCTGGCCTCTACATTCCAGGAGGGCGGGCCGCCTATCCCAGCACGGTGTTGATGAACGCCATTCCGGCCAAGGTGGCGGGGGTGCCCGAGATTGTCATGGTGACCCCGCCGGGATCCGACGGGCTGGGGGGCAAGGGGATCAGCCCGGCTATTTTGGTGGCCGCCCAAGAAGTGGGCATCCACACCATCTATCGCGTCGGCGGGGCCCAGGCTATTGGGGCCTTGGCCTATGGCACCGAGACCATCCCCAAGGTGGACGTGATCACCGGCCCCGGCAACATCTATGTGACGCTGGCCAAGAAGCTGGTCTACGGCACGGTGGGGATCGACTCGCTGGCGGGGCCTTCCGAGGTGTTGATCATCGCCGACGAGAGCGCCAATCCCCTCTACGTGGCTGCCGATCTGCTGGCCCAAGCGGAGCACGATCCCTTAGCAGCCGCGATCCTCCTGACCCCCGATCCCAAGCTGGCCCAACAGGTGCAGCAGGCTGTAACCACCCAGATGGAAGCCCACCCCAACCGTCTGCTGGTGGAGAAGGCGGTGGCCAACTACGGCCTGATCGCGGTGGTGCCGGATCTGGCCACAGCGGTCAACTTGTCCAACCAGTTTGCGCCGGAACACCTGGAGCTGCAGGTGGCGGATCCCTGGGCTCTGCTGGATCCCATTCGCCACGCGGGGGCGATCTTCCTGGGACACTACACCCCAGAAGCGGTGGGAGACTACCTGGCCGGCCCCAACCACACCTTGCCCACAGCGGGGGCGGCCCGCTACGCCTCAGCGCTGGGAGTGGAGACCTTCCTGAAGCACTCCAGCCTAATCCAGTACGGCTCGGCAGCCCTGCAGGAGGTGGCCGGCGCGATCCAAGCTCTGGCGCAAGCCGAGGGGCTGCCCGCCCATGGCCAGTCGGTACAGGTACGGCTGGCGGAGGAGCACTAACCTAGCCTAGACAGGGCTTGAACCGCAGTGAAGACGGAAGGTGGAGCAGATGGGGAGCCGGCTCAGGCAAAACTGGCTGGGGCAACTGGGGGGAGCCCTTGTGGCGGTTTGGATCGTCTGGGCGGAGGGGAGCGCCGCCTGGCCGAAGGACATAAAAGACATAATGTCGGCTGCCCCCGAAGCAATCTCTTCTCCTGCCTTGCCCATCCCGTGGGAGTGGGTATACGACTTGCAGGAGCAGGCGCGGCAACGGCAGTGTACGCTGGTGGGCCTGTTGCGCAGCCGGCCCCTGCCGGCCCCGGATCCCCAGTGGCAGGTGTACACTCGTCTGGATTTGGTTGCCACGCCTCAGACCAGTCGGTTGACCAGTGTGTTGTTTGCCAAGAACACTCGTACCCAAGCCTTGCAAGTGATCTATCAAGCTGCGGCGTCTGTGTACGACCCCGTTGAGCCATTGGATTTTGCCATGATCCTGCCTCTGGCCTGGCAGGACAACACCCTGCTGGCGCGGGAGTACGCAGGCTGGTTCCAGACCGACTTGAGCTGGGATCGGGCGGTGATCTGGCCCTTGCCCGCCGACTCGAACAGGATCCCACCGGTACAGGTTTGGGAGCCACCGCCGGCCCTGGGGTATGCCGAGCTGCTGGACTGGGATCCCCAGGCGCGAGGGCGGGTGCTGTTTGCCGTGGCCGATAGCCTGGAGGAGGTGCCGCGGCTGGTGAGCGTTGGCCCTGGTCAAGACTTGCTGTTGCGAGGGACGGCACCGCTGCCAACCTCCGAGCCTCCTCTCCCGCAAAAGGGCTGGACCAGCGCTACCCTCGCAGGGTCGGTACCCATTTGTCATGCCAACAACTTTGGGCTAAACATCAGGTAGTTCCTCCCCAGGGTTTTGGAGCTGCCGCCGATCTTTGGGGTGCTTAGGAGCCGAGGGGAGGATCTAGAGCAGCCCCTAGCGGGAGAGGGAGTAAGCATGCCTAGACCCCAAGTACGACGCGGCTGGCCTTTAGAGGCCTTTGTGGGCGATGTTATTGTCTGTACGCTGGAGGGATCCCATCTGGATCAGGTGACGGAGATCCGGATCAGCCCGGCGGGCAAGGGGATCCGGGTTAGCTTCGGGGATCCCTTGGGGCGCTCCCAAGAGCCGGTGCAGGCCACTGCCGAGGCGCTGACTGTGACTTTTGAGATCGATCCCAGCACCTACCCCGGCGAAAAGCGCATCGAGCTGATCTCGCCGGCAGGGCCCAGCGATCCCCTGCCGTTTTTGGTGATGATGT